>CAZFLF010000481.1:0-5702 GCA_964519825.1 uncultured Pirellulaceae bacterium
GACCGCGCCACGGGCCAGTTCGAGTCACTGACATTTTGTCCTGGTTTTCTTCGTGGTTTGTCGTTCGTGGGGAACTTTGCCGTGGTTGCGACGTCTCAGCTGCGAGAGAACAAGACATTCGCGGGACTGTCACTCGATGACAATTTAATCGCACGAGGAGCGGAGGCCCGCTGCCAAGTGGCGGTGATCGACCTGCGAACCTTTGATCTTGTCCATTCGCTGCGGTTCTCCGGCGTGGTCGAAGAGCTGTACGACGTCAATGTGCTGCCGGCTGTGCGACGCCCCATGGCACTCGGTTTCAAGACCGGGGAGATCCGCCGCACGTTGTCAGTTGGCGACATGCCAGAGCGGCCGTTCCATGGGCACTCTGATTCAGGTGGAACACCCCAATGACTCCCCTGCAAAAAAATCAACGCCGACGCCAGGATTCCAAGCGATCCAGAACATTTCTTAGGTCGTTGCGGTTCGAGTCTTTGGAAGACCGCCTCGTGCTCGCCACCATCGACCTGGGGCAGGCAAATGTCACGATTTATGGCGTCGAGGCGGATGACGAGAGCGGCATCGCAGTGAGCGGTGCTGGGGATGTCAACGGAGATGGTTTCGATGACATAGTCATTGGGGCTCGCTACGGCGACGCGGCGAGCAATGCCAAGAATGCCGCGGGGGAGAGTTATTTAGTTTTCGGGAAGGCCAACTGGTCGGCGACGCCGACAATCGACCTGGCCAATCTGGGTGCCGCCGGCGTTACGCTCTACGGCGCGAATATCTTTGACTATAGCGGTCGCGCCGTGAGCAGCGCGGGAGACGTCAACGGAGACGGCTTCGACGACCTACTCATCGGGGCGGTCGAAGCGGATGCGGCGAGTAATGCCAAGAATGCCGCGGGGGAAAGTTATCTATTGTTCGGGAAGGCCAACTGGTCGAGCACGCCGTCGATTGACTTCGCCAGCTTGGGTACTGCCGGCGTCACACTCTTTGGTGCGGATGCCGTGGACTATAGCGGTCGTGCCGTGAGCGGTGCGGGAGATGTGAATGGCGACGGCTTCGACGACCTGCTAATCGGGGCTCATTACGGCGACGGTCCGAGCAACGCCAGGATTGGCTCCGGGGAGAGCGCCCTGGTGTTTGGGAAAGCGGATTGGTCCGCCACACCCACGATCGATCTCGGCAATCTAGGTCCCGCCGGTGTCACCATCTTCGGTGCGAATGACTACGACGGTAGTGGCATTGCGGTGAGCAATGCAGGGGACGTGAATGGAGATGGCTTCGATGACCTAATCATCGGGGCTCGTTACGGCGACGCTGCGAGCAACGCAAAAGACGCCGCAGGGGACAGCTATATCGTGTTCGGCAAGGCCAATTGGTCCGCCACGCTCACTCTGGATCTCGCCAACCTCGGTACCGCCGGTGTCACCATCTTCGGTGTGGATGTCGATGACTATAGCGGTATCTCGGTGAGCGGCGCCGGAGATGTGAACGGGGACGGCTTCGACGACGTGCTCATTGGGGCAGTGGGGGGCGACTACTCGGACAACGGCACAGAAAACGTTGGAGAGAGTTACCTGCTGTTCGGCAAGGCCAACTGGTCGACCACGCCGACGATCGATTTGGCCAACCTGCTGAGTTCCGCGGGGGTAACGTTTTACGGTGTGGATATCCGCGATAATAGTGGGTTGGAAGTGAGTAGCGCGGGGGACATAAACGGAGACGGCTTCGATGATCTCCTGATCGGGGCTCGTTACGCCGACGCAATCGATAATCTCAAGCCCAGTGCCGGGGACAGTTACGTGGTGTTCGGCAAGCCCAACTGGTCGCGGTCATTTTTCCTCACCAATTTAAATTCCGCCGGAATCACAATTTCCGGCGCCGACGCGTTGGACTACAGCGGGTTTTCTCTGAGCAGCGCTGGGGACGTCGATGGAGATGGCTTCGACGACCTGGTGATTGGTGCAGCGGGGGGGGGTGCGGCAAATAACATCAAACTGGGCGCGGGAGAAAGCTATCTGATTTTCGGTGGCGATCAGTTCACGTCGTCCGTCACGGAACTGGGCACTGCCGCCTCCGAGACGCTCACAGGCACCAATAGCGCCGACATCATGATCGGGCATCGTGGCAACGACGTAGTGGTGGGATTGGGAGGCGCCGACGTCCTCCGGGGCGGTCAAGGAAATGACGTGCTGGCCGTAAGCGATCTAACGTTCAAGCGCATCGCGGGAGGCAACGGCACGGACACGCTGCGTCTGGACGGCAGCGGCATCGTGCTGGATCTGACCACGCGGCTCGACAACCGCATCCAAGGGATCGAACAGATCAATCTGACCGGCAGCGGATCGAACACGCTCACTCTGAACGTGCTGGAAGTACTCAATATCAGCGATGAGTCCAATCTGCTCGTCGTATTGCGTGACGCCAATGATATCGTTAACCGGGGCGCCGGCTGGACGAGGCAGGCGGACGAAATCCTCGGCGGAAGCACGTTTGAAGTCTACACCCAAGGCGCCGCCACTCTGAAAATCCAAACGTCAATCGCCGACCTCGCGATTATCAAGACCCCGTCGGTCACTGCTGTGTTGGCGGGTGGTTCATTCTTTTACACGGTCCACGTCACGAACAGCGGTCCAGCGACCGCGACAGGTGTCACGGTTACCGACTCGCTGCCAGCGGGACTCCTCTTCGACTCCGTAAATTCCAGCAGTACATGTTCGGCCGACGGCCAAGTGGTGACCTGCAACATTGGAAGTCTGGCTGCGGGTGCCGACAGCTCACCGAAGATTAGTGTGAGAGTCGCTTCCTCAGTGCCCCATGACACGGTGCTCAGCAACACGGCAATCCTCTCCGCCAACGAATCCGATCCTACCCCCGGTGATCATAGCGACACGGCCACAGTTACGGTGAACCGCGAGGCGGACCTGTTGGTGACCAAAACCGCTTCGGCCGACCCAGCGATCGCCGGTAATATATTGAACTATGTGGTGAAGATTGAAAACCGCGGACCGTCCGACGCGAGCGGTGTCGTGGTCACGGATACGCTTCCGGCCGGACTGACTTTTCGTTCCATTTTCTCGAGCTCCACTTGTTCCGCCGTGGGCCAAGTGGTGACCTGTAATGTCGGGACCGTCGCCGCGGGCACGAGCAGTTCGCCGCAGATCGCGGTGATTGTCGCTTCCTCTCTCCCCATTGGCGCCGAAATCATTAACACGGCGAACGTCGTTGACAACGAGACCGACCCAACTCCCGATGACCATAGTGCCACGGTAACTGTCACGGTCGACCGGCAGGCGAACTTGCAGGTGACCAAGACGGCCTCGGCCAACCCGGTGCTCGCGGGTGGCTCGTTTAGATATACGATACAGGTCGTGAATGCGGGCCCGTCGGATGCGACCGGAGTCACGGTGCTAGACGCGCTGCCGACCGGCCTCTCGTTTGACGCCGCGAACTCCAGCAGCTCTTGCTCGGCGATAGGCCAAGACGTTACTTGCACGATTGGCGACTTGACGGCGAGCGCCCCCATTGTGCAAACGATCTCTGTCCTTGTCGCGTCGTCCCTGACACGTGGGACGGTCCTCAGCAACACAGCCACTGTCTCGGGCAATGAGACGGACCTGAACTCGGGCGACCAAAGCAGCACGGCAACGGTCACAGTTAACGTCAGTCCGGATCCCTTCCCATGGCAAAACGTGCGAGATCCACTCGACGTGAACGACGATCAATCCGTATCGCCGATCGACGTGTTGCAAATCATTAACGAATTGAATTCACGTCGGTTCAGCAGTAACAACGGACAACTTCCCGTTCCACCTCCCCCCGGCCCTCACCCGTTCTTCGATGTCTCTGGTGATAACTTCGTGGTGCCGAATGACGCGCTCACGATTATCAATTTCCTCAATACCCGCGCAGGGGGCGAAGGGGAGAGTACTCTGCTCGGCGCTCAATCGGTCATAGCCGGCAATTCGCCGATCAACCTGTTGACGGATTCCGCGGTCGCGCGACCGACGCAGTCGATCAATCGGGACGCAGCGACGGGTGGTCCGTTGTTGAGTCAATCTCCGACGCTGCCGCAGTCCGGCAGAGACATACCGGGCCGAGCCCCGGGATTCAGGAACAGTGAGCGATGGTTCGCCACCTTTCCCGTAGCAGGCTCACGCACCCGTCACATCCTTGAACTGGAGGACGCGACCGACGACATCGCTTCGGACGTGGATGCCGCGTGGAGAACGGGACGACTGACAGACTTACTCTGGCCTGATGAAATAGTTTAACCGCAAGCCGCAGGCGAGCGCGTTGAACAGAGATCGCCTGCGCCCGAACGCGCTCGCCTGCGGCTTGCGGTTAAACGATCTGACGCCGTCCGCATCCGCTTACCTTACGCTTCACACTGGCGGTTGCGCTCCCGCTCGTTACGGACCATCTCGATATCCAATTTGAAGCGCAGCATGTCGTTCGGCGTGGGCGAGGTTTTACCCGGCTTGGGCGCGGCCAGTGGCATTCCTTCCAATTCGTCGTTGAGGAGCGCCGCGAGGTCAAGGTACATGTCGGTCTGCGTGTTGCTTGAGTTTGAGACTGGGGACTCTTTGAATTGCATGATCCACGTTCCTCGGTTTATCAGTTATGGCTTTCTGATGGGCATGACATTGAGCACGACGGCGCGGGCGAACTTGTCCTCGCCGCGACGGGGAAGTGTTCCGGCCACCCCGCCGCAGGAAACATGTCGGACGAGTACAAAAAAAAAACCGACGTGGTGGAACACCCGCAGGAGGTCCACCACGTCGGTCTACTCGCTAACGAACCACTCGGCCCTTCCGAGTTGTCCTTTATCTAGTCGTCCGACCATCACAATCTTTTTTTGGCCGAGCCACCAAACCGAGGGTCCACTGACTTGGCCAACGGACGCGATGATACCAGATGCCCAGCGGCAAGCAAATAAAACCTTGCCAATAGTTAGCATTTGGTGTTAGATTTTGGGAATTGACCGAGCAGCGATGAAGGCTTTCGTCCGTCACCTCCTCTAAGTTTCCCGCTGTGCGGGGCACACAGCATTGGCGGGACAGGCGTGACATCGCCATGAAGACGCAGGGAGAAATCGAATCTGCGGTCTGCGACGGGATCTCGCGTTTCGAGCAGGAGTACATGGGTCGGGGACCCAGCGATATCCGCGCGCACTTGATCGGTGATCTGTTGGTGGTCCGCTTAAATGGCGTTCTGACCTCCGCGGAGCAGCATTTGGTCGCGACGCTTGCACCGGAAAGAGGGCGGGATCTACTCAAGGAAGTCCGGACTCAGCTCTTTGAAACAGCCAGGCCAGTTCTGAACTCATTAATTCAGAACGTCACCGGGACAAGCATTCTTAGCTTGCATCACGACATTAGCACCGTTACCGGCGAAGAGGTCGTGCTCTTCGCGCTACGTGAGCCGCCGCTGTTTCGTGAGTCACGGAGGAAATAGGGCTCGTAAACGCTTGCGACTTGCGCTCGATGAAGGAATCATTCCGTTTGCGGCGGCTCCCAGGGTGGTTTTGCGTCTTTCAGCTGCGACCAGATCGGCCGCCGGGCGAGATACTCGGTTCGGCGTGAAGTCCAAGTCGTCAATTCTTTCTCGATGGGGTCGCTGGGATCGACGCCGGAAGCACCACTTAACGCCTCCCACAGGAGAGGATGAATCCGATGACGATGCCATTCCATTGGATCTGAGCTTGCGGTGGAGCG
>CAZFLF010000482.1:0-5702 GCA_964519825.1 uncultured Pirellulaceae bacterium
CGTCGTTGGTATGGAGCGTGCTAAACACCAAGTGGCCGGTCAACGACGCTTGGATGGCGTTCTCGGCCGTTTCCAGGTCGCGGATTTCGCCGACCAGCACCACGTCCGGGTCGTGCCGCAGAATGCTGCGCAAGGAATGACCAAAGGTCAGGCCGATCTTGGTATGCACCTGAATCTGATTGATTCCCTCCAACTGGTATTCAACAGGATCTTCCGTCGTGATGATCTTCAAATCCGGGGCGTTGATCTCGATGAGAGCGCTGTAGAGCGTCGTTGTTTTTCCGCAACCGGTCGGTCCAGTCACCAGAATGATCCCGTGCGGCAAGTCGATGAGCTGACGAAAGACATTATATGTCCGCGTCTCCATGCCCAGGCTCTTGAGATCGAACTTCATCGCGCTCTTGTCAAGGATGCGGAGCACCAACCCTTCGCCGTGAATCATCGGAATGACCGACACGCGAACGTCGATCTCGCGCCCGGCGATCTTGAGCTTCATGCGGCCGTCCTGCGGCAACCGCTTCTCCGCAATGTTCAACCGTGACATGATCTTCATGCGGCTGATGATCGCCGGTGCGAAGCGATTGATCTCGTAAGGCATCGGCTGATTCTGCAATGAGCCGTCGATGCGATAGCGAACTCGCAGACCGCTGGCCTGCGACTCGATATGAACGTCGCTGGCTCGCGTCTCGATCGCTTCCAGCAGGATCTCGTTCACGAGCCGAACGACCGACGCTTCCTGCGCCATTTCGGAAAGTTCGGAGCCGTCCGTTTCGATTCCACTAAGAAGTTCGACAGCCTCGTCATCCAACGAGGTGGCTTCAATCATGCCCTCAACGGTCTCACTACCGACACCCAGATGCCGCTTGATCAGCTTGGTGATCTCGATGCGGCTCGCCAACACCGGCGTCACCGACAGACCGGTCGCCGCGGAGACTTCGTCAATGGCATAGAGATCGAACGGGTTACTGGTCGCGACGGTGAGATGGCCGTTCGAGCGCCGGACGGGAAAGAGAAACTGCCGATGGATTAACTTCGTGGGAAAGTTTTTCAGCAGCGACAGGTCCACATCGGTCTCGTCCAATTCGATGAATTCGAGTCCAACTTCTTCGGCGATCGCGCGGAGCGCTGCTTCTTCGTTGACGAATCCCAGCGCTACCGCAGAATCGAGAAGCGTGACACCGTCCTGGACCTTCCCCCGCGCCAGTTCCAATTGTCGTTTGTCGAGCAAACCTCGACGGATCAAAATCTCGCCCGCTTCCATTCCACTTTTTCCTCAACGTTGGTTCAGATAAAAGGAGGGGGAGGCTACTGCAAGCCGCTGTTCGACGTTCGGCTCCGCCAACCGCCTCCCCCTCCCATCCATGATAATCCTAGTCGTTCTTCGGTCTATCGGTAGAAGGACGTCGTCCGCCACCGGGGCCACCACCGCCGGGACCACCACCACCAAACCCACCAAAGCCTTGGCCGGGCTCGTCCTTAAACTCGAACGGCTCGCCGATCATTTCATTGAACTGCTTGCGCTGTTCTTCGGTCAGCGAGGCCAACAATTGATCTTGGGCTTGCTTGCGAAGTTCGGCGGTCTTCTTCCGCAATTCATTATCCAAATCCTGAGCTTTTTCACGCAGCTTTTCGCGTTGGTCTTCGGCAATGCCAATTTTCTCGGCCAGATCGCCACCCAACGCACCCAGCACTCCGCGGCCACGCATCGCCAATTGCGTCTCCAGCTGCTTTAGCCGCTTGCTCTGATGTGGGAGCAAGACTTTGTCGAGTTCGGCCTGAGTCTCTTCGGTGAACTTGCGCATTGTGGCCTGAAGTGCTTCGCGATCACCGCCGCCGCCAGCGCCGGCGCGAAATGCCTCGCGCATCTTTTCAGTCGATTTCTCGCGTAAGTCGGTGAGCTGCTTCTTCTGGTCATCGAGGAGATCCAGCTCTCCCTGGACATCTTCGCGTTGCAGCAACATCAATCCGCCTCCGCCGCCACCCCCGAACGGAAAGCCACCCCCGCGACCACCGCCCTGATCCGGCCGGCGATTATCACGATTCTGCTGAGCCGACAACGATGCGGCACTCGACAAACTGACCAGTGCTACGAGCACTAGACACCACTTGGTTCGCGACACAGACAACATAAGCCTTACTCCTAGTGAAGAATTCTGGAACGACCCGCTGCAAGCAACGACCGACAACTGGCGGCGCGCATGTTAGCACGCCTATTGTGCCCATTAAACCCGCAAGCACCCAAACTGTTCCGTGCGCCAACCTATGAATCGTATCCGGCCGGGGATCCGTAGGACACGTTGGCCAACGAGATTTGCCGACGGCTCACTCGGAAGAATTCGGATTCACTCTTTCGACTGCCAAAGTAACTACGATCCGTTACATGCCAGTCGCTGCGACCTGACAAAACGGTCCGAGATAACAGTCGATGCGAGATAACAAGCGGTGGGAGTTAACCAGACGGTGCGATTTCCCGAGATGCTGCGATTTGGCAGATTTGCCCGACACGGTGACCCGGACTTTTGCCATCCGCATTCTTCGATCAATTCCTCCCGCCGCGTCCACCTCCGCGGTCGCCGCCGCCTCCACGATCGCCACCCCCGCGATCGCCCCCTCCACGATCGCCCCCTCCACGATCACCACCACCACCTGGCCCACCAAAACCACCAGGTCCGAACGAAAATGTGGGACGTCCGCTACCACCACCGCCTGGACCACCACCGCCGGGAAAACCACCGCCACCTTGCTGCATGCCCCGGATCATTTCCATCCGCCTCCGAAAATCGTCTGCGCTCGGCTGACCGGGTATCTGCGAACCGCCAGGCTGCTGCGTTTGACTCGCATTTTGCGTCGCACTCGATGAGGATGTGGCGGCCGATTGCGTGTTGGACTTGACCTGCCCGCCAGTGATGGAATTCAGCGCTTTTTGCAACGTGACGGGATTGGAGTTCTTGATGATGACGACCTGCATGGAATCATCCGTTTCGCTCCCTTCCAGATCGAGTTGCTTCACGAGCGCTTCGACCTCTCGAAACAGCGGTTCCGATGCCGCGACGATCAAGGAATTGCTGCGCGCATCGACACCGATCGTCATCTTCGCAATCTCCCCCTTGGATTCATTTCGGCCGCGGCTGCTGCGGCCGCGCAGGGCGTTGATGAACTCCTCCGGTGAAGGCTGCTGCTGTCGTTGGTTTCCTCCGGCGGCGCCTGCCACGCGGTCCGCGAAGACCTGCTTGACGATATTGGCCATTTCCTCGGCCGACATGAAATTCACCGGAATCAGTCTGGGCTTCCCGGCCGTGAGGACCTCCTCGGGACCCGCCTCCCGGTCAATGATTGGCAACAGTTGTTCGATCAGCATGAGGTGTTGCGGTCGCCCTTGCACGATCAAGCAATTGAGACGCACGTCGGGCACTATCGTCGTTGATCCAGGCGCCGCCGTTGATCCTCCTCCTCCGCCCCCGAGCAAGCCGCCGAGCATTCCGCCGGCATCGCCCAACATCGACGAAGCCATGTCCCCCAGCAGTGAACCACCGCCGCCGCCGCTGTCCGCGCCGGCGCCATTGATAATTTGATTCAGCAGTTCTGCCGCCACGTCCGCCTTGGAATACTTGAGCCAAAACACGGTTGGCTCGCCGGCCGCCAACGTTCCGCGCTGTTCAACCAAAGTACGCATCAGCTTTTCAAAATCATCCAACGCGTCGAGGTCCTTCGATGCAATAAAAATACCCTGCGGAGTGACGGTGACGAGAATCTCAGGTTTGTCTTCGGCACCGTTCACACTCTTTTCCGGTATGTCGTTTTGATTGGCAGGCGCCACTGGCGCGTCGACGGCAGGCGCGTCGAGGGGAGCGGGTTCGCTCGGGGCGGGTGGCTGAGATTCATCGGCGGGAGCGGCCTCATCCGCATTGAAGCTCACAAAATGGAACTTGTCCCGGCCAATGGAATGGTAGCCCGCGCCGTTCGACTTCGACGGTCGTGGTGGCGCCACGGGCGAAGAATCCGCTGGCGGTCCGTTGGGAATCACCCGCAATTGGAATGGAGGAAGCTGCAGGCCCGGTGGTAAAGCCGGCGTGGCGGGCGTTGAAGTCGATTCCCCACTGGAAGTTTGTTGTCGCAGGGTCGTACTGATCGCGGACGGAGTCACGACGCGAATCTTGTTCTCGCGCATCGTTGGCCAGAACGCTTCGATGCTGTCGAGCGTCGACCGCGCCGAATTACCCGGCACGGGCAGGAATCGCAGCGGTTGCCGGGCAGCGTTTTGTTCGTTGGCCAGTGGCCCTTCCATCTTTTCCACGAGATCCTTGATTTGCGCGATCTGCTCAGTGGACCCGCGGACCCACAGCTTCATGCTGGCGGGATCACCGTCCACCTTCGGAGCGTCTCCTGCCGCGGCTTTATCCTTTTCGTTCGCAGCGCCAAACATCTTGTTGATCGACAAGATCACCAATTGCGGATCCATTTTTCGCAACTGGATAACTTCGATTTTATGGGCATTCCCTTCGAGTTGCTTCAAAGTCTCGATGATCGTGCGGTGTTCGGATGGCCGAGCCAACGCGACAAGTTTGTTATTCACGGGATCGATCGCCAGTCGCACGTCGGGCAGGCCGGCCAGGAGCGTTGATACGACTTGGTAGACGGTCGTCGGATCTGCCTTGCCGATGGGGTAGGTTTCAAGTTGTGATTGTTCGAGCGGTTTCATCGCTACGCCGCCGGGTTCGATAGTGGACGGGCGGTCCGCCAGCAGAACGATTTCGTCCAGACGCTTCAGCGCGGCGGTAATCCCAGTGGCGAAAATTCGTGGCGAGAAGGGATCGAGCGCGAGTCGAATGTCGGCGCTTTGGTTTTGGCCCTCTGGCAATCCCAGCAGCGGCCGCGCAATTGTTAAGAACTCTTCGACCCCGACGTGTTTCAAGGCGACTTCACGAATACTTTCCAGTTGCCCACTATGGGGATTTTCCACGGAGGAAATGACTTCGCGAATCGTGCGCAATCGTCCGGCGGTCTCGGTCACGAGAATCTGCCGCGACTTCGGTAGCGACACGATGCTCCCTTGCAGGCCGATCAGTTTTGCAATCTCGGCTTCCGCCTCGCTCGTTTCCATTTTCAACAGCGGGAACAGGACTTTGATCAGCTCAAAATCGCCGCGCTCGTTGAGCTCTGACAACGGGACTAACTCGACGAGTTGTGGCGGGATCGGATCTTCCAGATTCAACACCGTTAACAGCCGCTGATAGCGCACCAGCGTGTAGCCCTTGGTGAGCAACATGCTGTTCATGAGATCGATCCCCTCCGCCGGTGTGAACGAACGCTTGTCGCGGTAATTGCACGTACCGGGAGGTATGCTATCCAACTGCAAGGCCAGTTCAGATTGCTCCGCAAACCATTCCAATACATCCTTCCACGGTGCATGTTGGAAGTTGAACTTCAGCAGAATCTCGCCATCCTCGATGCGTGCGGGCTCGCCGATCATCGGCTTTGTTGCGGCCGGAGCTGTGGTCGTAGGCGCCGGCTTGGCGGATGTCGCGATGGCGGGATCGGGAATGGCGGATTGGGGAGGAGCCGGTTTGGAAATCTCCGGCGTGAGCGGTTCATCCTTCGATGGCCCAGTAGTCCGCTGGATCTCTCCGGGAGAGAGACCGGCCAGTTTCTCCCAATTTGCCCGCTGCTCCTGGTTCAGTACCCCGGCAAGTTTACGTTCAAAG
>CAZFLF010000483.1:0-5683 GCA_964519825.1 uncultured Pirellulaceae bacterium
CCGGTCCACCGGCGGGCGGAACACCCGGCTTGCAACCGAACGCTAGGACGAGTGACGAAGCGAGCAACAAGAATCGCCTTGAGCCGAATCGCGGTGACGTGGCACGCATTGCGCGATATCTCCAGCAGGTTGTAATACTGAGTTTGCTTGATCTAAGCATCGGAACGCCAGATTAATGCAGCCCATCTTCGCTCGCAAACCCCCGACAGCCTAGTTGTCGACATCTAACTTCGCGTTTCGCGTTTTTTGGAGTGCTACGACTTGTCGCAGCTTTAGGATTTTGGATTTATTCGCGGGTGTGTTACGGCAGCATGTAACTCTTGAAACATCCTAAAGCGGTGATGAATCCCCGCACTCCAAAACCGTGGAACTTAGCCGCGACGCGATCCATTCCGTCGAGACAAAGCGGCGCAGCAGGTTCTGCAGGCTCTGCCGCAGCACGCGGGCCTGGTCGGGAGGCAACTCCCACTCCGACGAGCCATCGAATGCGCGGAAACCGGACCATTGCAAGACAACGTTCCAGCCGTTCTGGCGCGCCACAGCATTCATTTGTTCCATGAATCGTAGCGACCAAACCAGTCCGAACCAGTTGCGGAAGTCGAGCCACACCTGGTCGAGCGGCCGCGCGGACTGGCGTGCGAGAAAACCAACCAACGTCAATAACACTGACAAAGAAATTGCGGCGATTCCCCACGTCCACTCCGACGAACTAGCCGACTGAAGCGGAATTGGTAAAAACGGCCCCAACAATCCAACTTGTCCACAACCGGCCACAAGAACGGCCGGCCAATAACGGGAGAGCACCGAGTTGGAGACGCAAAACAAGATCAACCCAAGCATGAACCACGCCCGTGCCGGATGAATCTCTAGTGTCCCAGACTTGTGCAACACGAGCTGCTGGATGGCCGGTAATGCAATGATTAACCAGAGCGACGCGACAATCCATTGCCACGATCGATCCTGGGGGCGTTTGGCTCCCAGCAACGCGATCCCGGGGCACAACGTGGAGGTCGCGGCGAGAAACCGCCACGCCGCATGGTGCGCCGGCTCCAAAACCGCCAAATCGACCAACGCTTCAACTGTGCTCAACGCGGCTAGTGAACCGAATGCCCACCACCAAGGGGCGACGAGGGTTGTTCCGCGCAGCTGGTGATGCCTGACCACGAGAACCATCGCCGCCAGCGCAACCAACACGTAGTTCAACCAAGAAGTGAGCATGTCCAGGGTTAGGGAATAACACCGTAACGCACGCGCGCCAGGAAAGAAAGCAGGTCGGACTCAGCGAGTGACTCGTACTGGCTTCCGCAGTACGGACGCGTCGGTCGACTTGTCATCGTTATCGGGAAACGGCAGTGGCGGCTGATGAAGTGAGTCTTCGGTGGGCATCGGATCGACCGGCTTTACTTCCTCTCCCGGGTTGGCTTCGTCAAAAGGTTTGGCTTCCTCAACCAGAGGCTTGGCTTCCACTAGAGGCTTGGCTTCCACTGCCGGCGTCGGGCCCGCGCCCGGCACGACTTGGGTGCCGACTTCGGGTGTGAATGCCGAGCCAACGCGGCCGTAGCACTGGTCGAGCCGCTCCCACCGCCCACCATAGCCACCATACGATTCGTCGTCGCAGCTTCCGCACATCGCGCACCCGGAGGTGAACGCCAGCAGTCCCAACCAAAGATATCGACGACAAGCTGCAAGCATGGCACGACAACTCCGCACGAAAGGAAACCATGAGGCGACCGCAGAGAAAAGCATCTACGAGATCGACATTGCCGAACGGGAACTTTAGGCAAGATTTGCCGGTTGTGCGGCCAGCGGTCATCGATCGAGTCGTTTCACCGCAAGTCGTAGGCGTGCCTGTTGCTGCGCTAAATCGTTTAACCGCAAGCCGCAGGCGTGCGTTTTAGTAGATCGCAACACGGAAAACGCGCACGCCTACGGCTTACGGTTAAACGATTCAGTGAATGCGCGGCGAGCTTCTTCGTAGACGTCTTTCAGCGCGACATTGAATTGGGCAGCGGTCAGCTTGCACGATTCGAATTCTGGCGAGAAGCTCACCGTGCCGTCGCCGAGCTGGGCCAGTTTTCCCTGAATCGTGCCCCATTTTGTTTCAACGGGTAGCGGTTGTCGTTCCAGCTTGTGACGACTTGCAAGCCAGCGTCGAACGCCAAGCGTCGCGGTCTCGCGGAAGATGATCTTCTCCAGCTTATTGACCAGGTTCAGTGGGCTAAGCACGGTTAGTTTGGTCCCCGGCCGATTTTTTTTCATTTGGATTGCCGTGGAGTAGACGTCCAGCGCTCCGGTTTCCGCTAGCAGCGTCGTACAATGTGCCATGATCTCCGCGCTGATGTCGTCCAAATTTGTTTCCAGGACCCACACCTGATCCGACAGGATCGCGTCGTCGGTCTGGCCCAGAAACAGACGCAGCAGGTTGGCCTGCTCCTTGAAGTCTTTCGTTCCTGCTCCGTAGCCAATCGCGTCGACTGTCATCGTCGGGAGTGGACCGAACTCATCGACCACGGTGGCCACGATTGCGGCTCCCGTCGGCGTCGTCAGTTCCGCCGCGACGTTGCAACTTGCCAGCGGGATTCCCTTGAGCAATTCCGCCGTGGCGGGAGCGGGCACGCCAACTCGCCCATGTGCGATCTCGATGTGACCGCATCCGGTTACGATTGGGGAGCAGAAAATCCGATCGACTCCCAGCCGATCCAGGCCGATCGCCGCACCAACGATATCGGCGATTGAATCGATGGCTCCGACCTCATGGAAATGAACCTTGCGGATTTCGGTACCATGAACTTTGGCCTCGGCCTCGCCCAATCGCGTGAAGATCCGCTTCGCCAAATCCTTCTGTCGAGCAGTCAGAGCGCTGGCGTCGATCATGTCGGTGATGTGATGCAAATGGCGGTGGGCATGTTCTGGTTCGTGCAGCACGTTGACTTTCGTGCCGCGAAAACCGTTGCGTTTGACCTCTTGGCGTTCGAGCCGGCAATTCTTCAGCGCCAGCGAGTCGAGGCCGGATTGAACCTCGGCGAGATCGATGCCGGCATCGACCAACGCTCCCAAAGTCATGTCGCCGCTAATGCCGCTCGTGCAGTCCAGGTATGCGATCTTCATGTCACCACCTTCCACGATTTCGGATAGCGTGACAATGCCTGGTGCGGCATAATGCTGCTTGCTCACTTCCGCCGGTCCCGAGGACTGAACGGTTTAGTGAGCGCTGTCCGTGCGGACAAGTGAACCGCGACTTCGCGGACACTTGTGAGCGGGTGAGTGGTTCACTGTGATCTGCTTAACGATTGCTCGCTCAGTCCGATCGTTGCGTTGTAAGGGAGTGACTTCATGGTACGTTTTCTCCGTCTCACGACTTTTCTTTTTCTATTATTGGCTCCGCCGACGTTATTGCGTGCCGAAAACGAGGGGCAGGAGGATCTGGACAAAGCCACGGAATTGCAACTGCGGGTGCAATCGATTCAGGACGCGGATCAAGTCGTCAAACTGGCAGAGAGCGCCCTGCAAAAGGGGCTGGACGCCGAGAACATCAAGTTTGCGAAGCAATTGATTTCGTCTTCACTGTGGCAACGTGCGACGCGTCTCTCCGCGGAGATTTTTGAGGCTCAGCAGCCAAATCCACGGTGGCGGCAACTGCGACGGGACATTTTGGCGACGCTGGAGAAGCTGTTGAAGCACGACGAAAAGCTCCCCGACGCCCACATCCTTATCGCCAAACTGCAATTACTGCCCGGAGGCGATCCGGCCCGCGCACGCACTGCGGTCGATCGTGCCGTCGAGCTGTATCGAGACGAGAAGACCAAATTGGCGGAGACACTCGTCCTCCGCGCCCAATTACGCGAGAAGCCGGATGAACAACTCTCCGATCTTAATGCCGCTGTGGACGCGGACCAGGCCAGCGCTACGGCTTGGCAGGCCCGGGCGGCGTTCTATATCACGCGCGGTGAATTCGACAAGGCCGTTGAGGATTTCGAAAAGCTTCTCGCCAAGGATCCCAACAATATCAGCGTCCGGCAGGCACTGACCGAGGCACTGACGAATCTGGAGAAGTTCGACCTCGCCCTCGAACACGCCAACAAGACGATCGAACTGCAACCGCAGACGTCCATGAACTACACGCTTCGCGCCCGGATCCATGAACGCAAGGACGACATGAAAGCGGCGATCGCTGATTTGGACCAAGGATTGAAGATCGAGCCCCAGGACCGGATCGCCTTATACATGCGCGCACGGCTGCACATGGTACAGGAGGACTTCGTGGCGGCCCGGGAAGACCTGAACAAGTTCATGCAACTGCAACCCAACAGCCCCCAAGGAGTCCTGCTGCGAGCCATGGTTGCCGCCGCCGAGAAACGATTTCATGAGGCAATCACCGACCTTCAGTTGTTGCTGCGGGCGGATCCCAAGAACGTCGAACTGCGTCTGCAGATTGGTGCGTACCTGGTCGCCGATCAGCGTCCTCGCAAAGCCATCGATCTCTACACCGTGCTGATCGAGGAAGACAAAGACAACTGGGTGGCGCTGCGATCACGGGGTGACGCATTGCTGAGCATCGGTAAACATAAAGAAGCGATTGCCGATTATGAAGCCGGATTGAAAGTTCAACCGGAGGATAACGGACTCCTGAACAATCTCGCCTGGGTTTTGGCCACATCAACTTTCGATGACGTGCGCGACGCCAAGCGGTCGATCGAATTGGGCACGAAGGCTTGCGAAGTGACGAAATTCGAGATGCCGCACATTCTCAGCACGCTGGCCGCGGGGTACGCCGAAGCCGGCGACTTTGAGAACGCGCTAAAATGGTCGACGAAGGCCGTCGAGCTGGGCCGGGAAAAACTCAAGGACCAAATCGAGCAATTGGAGAAAGAGCTGGAAAGTTATAAGAACAAGAAACCGTGGCGCGAGCTGCAACAAATCGAAGACAAACCATCCCCTCCACGTAACGTCATTAACACGTAACGTATTAACACGCAGGCGCGTTCCTCTCCGTGACGCTTCCCTCCCGCGAACAAGCTTGGTCGCTCGTCTGCGAGTACACGCAGAGCGATAGTCTGCGCCGGCACATGCTCTCCGTCGAAGCCGCCCTGCGAGCCTATGCGCGTCACTTTGGCGAAGACGAAGCGTCCTGGGGGCTGGTGGGATTGCTGCACGACTTTGATTACGAGCGCTGGCCCGATCCCCCGAATCATCCGCTCCAAGGCGCGGCCATTCTGCAGCAGCGAGGTTATCCCGGCGAGATCATCTACGCGATCAAATCGCACGCAGATTATCTGCCAGACTGTCCGCGCGTGTCGCGGTTGGACAAAGCCTTGTACGCCTGCGACGAGCTGGCGGGGTTCGTGACGGCATGCGCGATGGTGCGTCCGGAGCGGATCGCCGGGATGCAGGCGAGTAGCGTCAAGAAGAAGATGAAACAAAAGAGCTTCGCCGCGGCAATCAACCGCGACGACATGACTCGCGGTGCCGCAGACTTGGGGGTCGACTTCGATCGCCACGTTCAATTCGTGATCGACGCAATGGCCGGGATTGCGAATGAACTGGGACTGTCAGTCCACAGCTAGTCCGCGGCTAAAGCCGGGATGTCGATGTGGAAAAGCCCGTGAACCAGCTTCTGAAAAAGAGGGTGGCCGTGCGCGTAACCCGGCGTCAACGCCGGGCCGAACACGCTTCGCGACAAAGG
>CAZFLF010000484.1:0-3066 GCA_964519825.1 uncultured Pirellulaceae bacterium
GTTTTAGAAAATTTGGAGTGCGGTGGCTTGACACCGCTTTCGTTGAAACAGGCATCCAACTTTGCGCGATCCAAAGCGGTGTCAAGCCACCGCACTCCAAAGCGCACGCCTGCGGCTTGCGGTTAAACGAATTGAATTACAGACGCAGAACGTATTAGGTCGTATTCAACTCAGCCGGTCTACTCGAGTTCCGTTTTGAATCGCGAAAAGTTGCCAGAATGACTTCACTACTTCGTCACATTTGCCGGCACGTCATGCTTGGCGAACCAATCGAGGACGCGGCGGTAGATGTCGGCTTGATGGGGAAGCTGCCAAATGCCGTGACGCTCGTTGTGGTAGATCACCATCTCGGTCTCGACGCCGGCCGATTTGAGACCTCGGTAGAACATCTTGCCCATGGGCAACGGGACCCGGCGATCATGATCGGCGTGCAGGATCAGCGTCGGAGTCTTCACCCGGTTCACGTGGGCGAATGGACTCAGCTGATGCATTCGATCCGGGACTTCCCACGGCAGCCCGCCCAATTCCCATTGCGTCCAACTTTGCAGGTCGCTGACTCCCCACATCACATTCATGTCGGTTACGGCATTTTGAGGCACCGCGGCACGGAACTGGTTGGTATGGCCAATCAGCCAACTGGTCATGAACCCGCCGTAGCTGATGCCGTACACGAACTGCCGTTGGCGATCGACAATTCCTTCACGCACCAAGTGATCGATGCCGGAAAGAATGTCGTGCATGTCCCCGCCACCCAGGTCATACCGATCGGCGTCGAGGAACTTGCGGCTATAGCCTGGCGTGCCGCGAAAGTTCGGCTGAAAGACCGCGTACCCATGCGCGGCGAACAACTGGACCGTGAAGTTGAAGCCCGGCGTTGATCGGCTGTGCGGACCACCGTGCGGATAGAGCAGCAGTTTGTAGGGTCGGCTGGCCACCGACGCTGGCGGCAACGTCAACACGCCGTCGATCTCCAGCCCATCGGTGCTCTTCCAGCGGATGATCTCGTCGTCGGCCACGAGCCGGTCTTGGAGATATACATTGCTGGCGGGGGTCAGCCGGCGCCTCGACTCGTTACGTTCCTGGATTGCCGTCGGTGATTCCGGTCCATGAGAGTTGGCTTGTCCATGCGGGCTGTCGGCGTCGATAAACTGTCGCTCCCCGCGTAGCCCAGCGAGCGTGTCGACCGCCAACCAGCGATTGCCCACCCAGCATTCGGTAGGCAACGGGAACGCGGGGAGTCCGTGCGGCGGCTTGCCGGTACTATCGTCGTGGTGGTCGTACAACACACGTGATTTTGGCTGCTCGCCGAGTTCGACCAATTCGAGATTGTAAACGTCCGCGTGGGGGCCACGGCGCGGCACGGAGAGGCAAACGAGGCGTTTGCCATCGGAACTGATTCGCGGAGAAACTTGCGGACCCTCGCCAGTCGTGAGTTGTTGCAGCCGGCTCGTTTCGATCTCGATGCGCCACAGATCGTAGTTCTTGTTGATACTAAATCGAACCGACTCACGGTCGGTTGTACGATTGGCGTGCACGACCAGACTTTTTCCATCAGGCAACCACTGCGGGTCGCCATACCAGGCATCGTTGGGTGTGACTCGCCGCACGCGTGTCGCGGCCGTTTCAGCCGGCTCGTCGCGCAAATCGGCGATCCAGACCGCAGCCGGTCCGTAACCCTCGTATCCTTCTCCTTGGTCTTCGCGCACGATCGTCAGGCCGAGTTCACGTTCCGTGGGCGTGGACGGATCAACACCGTCATCAGCGACGAATGCGAGCCGCCGGCTGTCGGGAGAGAAAGCGACGCGACCATAGAACAGGTCACTGAACACGCGGCCGTAAGGCTTGGACTTTCCCGCCAGCGGCGTCGCACCGCCAACGAGCTTCCCTCCGTCGATCCGCAACAACCACAGGTCCGTTGCAGGTTCGGACCAAACCGGAACTGGTGGAAACGCGGGACTGCCATCCGGCAAATTTCGGGTCGAAAGGAAGACGAGCCACTTCCCATCCGGTGAAACAAGCGGGCGACGGCCGTCGGGCTCGTCTGCTTCGAGCGACTTGCGGTGACTCGGATCGCCTTCGACGAGCCACAGCGATTGTCGCCGAGCGAGTTGGTCGCGTGTGGCCCATTCTCGCACATAGATGGCCTGATTTCCGCCCGGTAGCACGACCAGATCGGTGACGGCGTCGTGGCGGTACAAGTCGTCGATTTGCAGCGGAGTCTTTTCGGCTGCGTGGTCCGACGCTGGCAGCCACACGACAAAACAGAAAACGAGAATGCAGGTTATAGCTCCGCGGCGCATAAAAACCTTTCGTTGCTAGGACGAACGGTTGTCGGCGTGATGATCGCGCGATTCGGTCGTCGGATCAAGTCACCGACGTTGTCCTCGTTTCCAGGCGGACCGTGGGAGCCAACTCTTTTAAGATTCGCAGCAGAATCTCGTCGTCCGTCGCATAGTCGCACTCGAGGAGCTGTTTCAATGGGATGGGAACCTCATCCATCCGGTAGGCGGTACCCGACGCATGCACGCCATAGACCGCCGTAACGAAATGGAGTGTGGGGATAAATGGAACCTCCGCATGCGGGTAATCGAGCACGATGGTCGGGATCGTGGTCATTGCTTGCTGGGCCCGCGCCGAAAGTCGTTGTGTGCTCTCGGCACCGACCAGCAAACAGGCATCGACTTCGCCACGTTCCAGCAACTCATTGGCGGAATACTCGCCGGGGTTGTAGCGCGGGTAGCCGCGAGCCAGATTCACGGCGAACGGAAATCCGGTCCACCAGCAGAGAACGCAATCAGCCCCGGTCACATCGCCTGGAATGCGCAGCCGACGAGCTGTGAAGCGAGTGTGCTCGTTCAGTTCCGCCACCAAGCGCAGAAGGGCCTCGACATTCGCGTGCCCGATTCCAGTCTGCGCCAGACCCAGTCCAAAGAAGACCACACCATACCGACACGAGATCATTCGTTGAGCCAAGTCGTGCAGCCTGTCGTGCGGTAGTCCGACGTCGCTGGATTGCGGCAGCTCTTGACCGCGGATGAGTTGGCGCAGCGCCCAGATCGCTTCGAA
>CAZFLF010000484.1:3166-5682 GCA_964519825.1 uncultured Pirellulaceae bacterium
ATTGCGGCAGCTCTTGACCGCGGATGAGTTGGCGCAGCGCCCAGATCGCTTCGAAATCGCGTCCGGGAGTGATTTGCAGAAACACATCAGCTTGTTCGCTGGTCGCCGTCGGTTTCGTGTCGACGACCACGATCGTGCGATCCTGGCGGCCGCGAAGTATGAACTGCCCCGGTGGATCGACCGAATAGCGCTCGAAATGCCGCGGATGACTTTCTACCGGATCGGCGCCCCAAAAAATTACCAAGTCGGATCGATTGCGCACCTCGCCGAGCGAACAAGTCGATTCGCCCACCTGCTGGATCGCCATGATCGATGGACCGTGGCACACCGAAGCGGTCGTGTCGATGTTGGCACCGAGCTGATCGGCCAAACGGACCGCGGCGCGCTGGCCGTCGGTGCTGCTGCGTGACAAGCCAAAGATTAACGGGGAGCGAGATGCACGCAGTATTTCGGCAGCCCGCGCGATTGCTGCTTCAATCGGCACGGGGACTCCATGGATTCGTGCCGCGGGTGGATGACAGCCATTCAGAGCGGCAAACCATGGTTCCGCCAAGGGGCACGCCCGGTCGACTTGTCGAATCGTGCCCGCCGAAATGTGCACGGTCAGATCATCACAAACGCATCCACAGACTGTGCAAGCTACATCGGATACCGTCCGGTCACCGGCATCCATCATCCACCACCAATCGCGGGCAGAAAGTGAACCTCCGCGTCCGGAGCGACTCGTTGCAATGTTCCCAAAGAGCTGGCCGAACCGTTCACCACCACTGCAAGTCCGGGACGCAGGGTATCGTTTTGGCAAACACGATCCTTGAAACCCGGATATTGCCGGTTGACGTCGCAGATCAATTCCAGAACGGTCCCGCCGGTCGACTCAACAAACTCTTGGCCATTCGCCAGAGCCCGCATCGCTGGTGGAATGAAAACGCGCGGCATACGGTGAAGACAGGGCGGGTTATAGATTGAGCGTAAAAAATGGAGGATGCGGAGAATTCGAGTTGCTTGGACGTCTTCGAGTAACTGTCCTTCCTCCCGATTTTTTACCCCTCATTTCTAACCGGGAGCGCCGTGGTCTGTTGAATTCCAATCAATTCGACTTCTTCAGAATCTCCGCCAGCACGCGCGGTGGGGACATCGGAAGTTGGCGCAGGCGCACGCCGACGGCTTGGTAGATGGCATTGGCGATTGCGGCCGGAGGCGGGACGATGGGGACCTCGCCGACTCCACGCACGCCGTACGGATGCTGCGGGTCGGGGACTTCCACGATGATCGTGTCGATCATGGGCACGTCGTAACAGGTCGGAATGCGGTAGTCGAGGTAGGTCGAGTTGCGCATCGCACCCTGGTTGTCGTACCAGTATTCTTCGTTAAGTGCCCAGCCGATCCCTTGCACGACGCCGCCTTGCATCTGGCCTTCGACGTAGCTGGGGTGAACCGCCGTGCCAGCGTCTTGGGCGATGGTGTACCGTAGGATTTGCACCTTGCCGGTGTCTGGATCGACTTCAACATCAACGCAGTGCGTTCCGAACGCGCCCCCCTGTGTTGCCTCGCTGGACGTTCCGCTCCCCGTGATCGCTCCGCCGGTCGCATGCAGCTTTTCGGCGAGTTCTTTGAAGGTCAGTCGCTGGCCGCTGGGACCGACGAGCGCACCGTCAGAATAGCTCACCTGGCTGGCTTCCGCGGTCCACAGCAGGGCAGCCCGCGCGATCATCTGGCGCTGGATGTCCTTCGCCGCCTCAATGGCGGCGATCCCGGTCGCAAAGGTGACGCGGCTGCCGCCGGTCACGTCGTTGTAACCGACGCTGTCGGTATCGACGACGGTTGGAATCACGTCCTCGGCAGTAATACCGAGTGTCTCCGCCAGCTGCATCGCGATGCTCGTTCGGGTTCCGCCGATATCGGGCGAACCTTCGACCAAGGATACGGTGCCGTCAGGATTCACGGTGGCAGTGACTGCGG
Source organism: uncultured Pirellulaceae bacterium (assembly GCA_964519825.1). GTDB lineage: Bacteria > Planctomycetota > Planctomycetia > Pirellulales > Pirellulaceae > CAZFLF01. Next base: position 5,126 of record CAZFLF010000484.1, read on the forward strand.
ACTTGAAACCGATATTGAACCAGAATCCGGAGGCAATGCCACGGCCGCGATTCTTTCCCGTCAGCGGCGAACGAAAATGCTCACTTTGTCGGATCGCTTCCACTGTCTCTGTCATTCCGATGCGGGGGAAGACTGGCCCATCGACGCGGCGAGTCCCTTCCCGGGACCCGTTCTTGCAGCGAAATTCCGCCGGGTCGATGCGGAGTTTTTCGCAGATCTCATCCATGACGGTTTCAATCGCGAAGGCGACATGGGTTGAACCGGGAGCGCGATAAGCGCTCGTCCGCGGCTTGTTGACACAGACATCGAAGCCTTCGACTCGGCCGTTGGGGACATCGTAGCAGGCGAACACGCACATACATGCGGCGCCGACGGGTGAACCGGGAAATCCTCCGGCTTCGAAAGCGATCCACGCTTCGCCCGCGGTGATCTTGCCGTCTTTCGTCACTCCAACCTTCACGCGAACGTGCGAGCCGGGTGTTGGGCCGGTGGCTTCAAACACATCGGCCCGCGTCATGATCAACTTCACCGGCCGGCCCGATTTCTTGGACAGCACT
>CAZFLF010000485.1:0-5673 GCA_964519825.1 uncultured Pirellulaceae bacterium
GTGAGAAGAATCTATCTCGATTACAACGCTACCACGCCGATTTCTCCGAGCGTGCAAGAAGCCATGCTGCCGTTTCTCGCGGAGCATTTTGGCAACCCGTCCAGCGGTCATGCGCTTGGCCAAGCGGCTCACGAAGGAATCGAGGACGCGCGATCGCAAGTGGCGTCATTGTTGGGCGCAGACCGAGACGAGATTGTGTTCACTTCCTGCGGAACGGAAAGCAACAACCTTGCACTATGGGGCATGATGACTCGCGGCGGACTGCCGTTTCGCGGGCATTTGATCGTGTCGCAATTCGAGCATCCTGGAATCGCGGCGCCGGCAAATTATCTGCAGCGGCTCGGGTTTGACGTGACGTACGTCCCGTGCAACCGGCACGGCGTGGTGGAGCCGGCATCGGTCAAGGCGGCGCTGCGTGCCGAAACGAAGCTCGTCAGCATCATGCACGCCAACAACGAAATCGGCACGCTGCAGCCGATTCGCGAGATCTCGAAAATCTGCCACGACCGCGATGTCCCGATCCACACCGATGCCTCGCAATCGGTGGGAAAAATCCGGACCTGTGTGGACGAATTGGAAGTCGACTTGTTGACGTTGACCGGGCACAAGTTCTACGCGCCGAAAGGTATTGGAGCCTTGTTTGTGCGGCGCGGCACGCCGCTAGAACCGCTGATGCATGGCGCGGGACATGAAGGGGGATTGCGACCGGGAACGGAGAACACACCGTATATCGTGGGACTGGGACGCGCCGCGGCAACCGCCCTCAAGGCACTCGACGACGCCAACGTTCGCTTGACTCAGCTCCGTGATCGGCTCTTGGAACGTCTCCAAACCGGGATCGGCGATGAATTGACGGTCAACGGCTCCCAGGTTGAACGACTGCCGAACACTTTGAGTGTCAATTTTCCGGACGTTTCCGGAGCTGACTTGCTTGGCCGGTTGCCCGAACTTTGCGCCTCGACCGGATCGGCTTGTCACAGCGGATCGACGAAGATGTCCACAACGCTGCAGGCGATCGGACTGCTGCCCGAAGTGGCGCGCGGCACGGTACGACTGAGCGTCGGGTGGTACACCAGCGAAGAAGACATCGATCGGGCGACGGAGTTGTTGCTGGGTGCGTGGGATGCCCTGTGCCGGTGAAGAGGAACCAATCATGGCGGATGCTAATCCGGCGATCTCTCGCCGTTTGATGTTGGTCGCGGGCGCTGCCACGGGACTCGCGACCGTTTCGGCGCAGTCGACGCTGGCAGGTGCGACTAACCGGCAACTCGATCAGCAATCCACCGATTCGGCGCCGTCCGCCAAACCCGGAAAGATTCTGCGCGTGGCCGCGATTAACTCGATCTATCGCTTGCGATCCCATGCGTATCACATTGCCGGACGCTTCATTTACGGATATTCGCGGAACGGGTTCCATCATCAGCCGCCGTTTCAACTTGTCCGAATGTTCAACGACCAGTACCCCGCGGACGACCTCGGACGAAGCGTGTGCCAGAAGCATGGCATCGAATTGTGCGATACAGTCGCGCGAGCACTCGGCGGCGACACGGGATTGGACGTGGATGGTGTGCTTTTGATTATCGAGCACGGTGAATACCCGGTGAATGAACGTGAACAGATTCTGTACCCGCGGTTCGAGTTGTTTCAGGAGATCACTACGTACTTCGAGAAATGCGGTCGAACCGCTCCGGTCTTCTGCGACAAGCAATTGTCCTATGACTACACACGTGCCAAGCAGATGACTGAGACCGCGAAACGATTAGGCTTTCGCTTGATGGCCGGATCGTCGTTGCCGGTCACTTGGCGTATTCCGGAAATTGAGCCCCCATTGGGCACGAAGTTTCGTGAGGGTTTGGTCACCTTTGGCTATGACCGTTCGTACGCAGAAATTTATTTGTTCCACGCACTCGAGACGCTGCAATGCATGCTGGAGCGCCGCGGCGGCGGAGAGACGGGAGTGAAATCGGTCGCCTTCCTGCAAGGGGATGAGGTTTGGGCGGCGGGAGATGCGGGCCGCTGGTCTTGGCGGCTGCTCGAAGCCGCACTCGCACGCTGCAGCAGCCGGAACTACGGGCGCGTTCGCGACCAGGTCCTCAAGCCGCAAGCGATTTTGATTGAGTACGCCGACGGAACGCGCGGTTCAGTTCTCAATTTAATTGAAGCAACGTCGGAGTTCGGCTTTGCGGCGACTGTCGACGGCCTGTCCGATCCGGTGTCAACTTGTTTCTATCTGCCGGCGCCACCCGGCGCAAATTTCTTCAATCCGCTGACCTACAACATCGAACGGCATTTTGCCGGAGTTCAGCCGTATCCCATCGAACGAACGCTGCTGACCAGCACGATGCTCGATCTAGCACTACGGGCGCGACATGAAAAACTGAGCGGGATCCAGAGCCCGGCGCTGAACGTTTCCTATCAACCACCGGAAGACAGCGGCTTCTTTCGCGGACCGCTGACTGATGCGTAACGACGGCAGCGGCGACCGGCCCGCAGACCGGCCCGCTCTCGTGGCTGGGGCAGCTCATCGTTATGCTGCGGATGTGGGAGCGGGAAACAGACTTTCCAACGTCGGGAAGCAGACGTTTCACATCGGTCCCCTCGTGGAATAGACTCAGCTCCATGTATTTCGTCGAGAATCCCGTTCTGCAACGCGAACTGCTGGTCAATTTGCGCATGGCCCGCGGATTCGTGTTGTTGTTTCTCTACCAGGCGGTGCTTGCCACGGTAGTGTATTTCGCTTGGCCCCAGGACTCGCGGCTCGATTTGACCGAGAATCCCAAGGATGCCCGCAAGTTGGTCGATATGTTTTTCCTCGGCCAGTACGTGCTGGCATCGATGATGGCGCCCAGTTTTGCGGCTGGCGCGATCACCGGGGAAAAAGAGCGGAAGACTTACGAGATGTTGTTGGCCAGTCCATTGCGGCCATTCGCGATTGTGATCGGAAAAATGGTTGCCTCGCTGACGCACTTGGCGGTGCTGATCTTTTCCTCGCTGCCGATTGTGATGCTCTGCCTGCCGCTCGGCGGAGTCTCTTTGTACGAGGTGCTCGCCGCGTATCTAGGTCTGATCGTTTCCGTGCTCACGTTCGGCGCCATTAGCGTGGCGTGCAGCAGCTATTTTCAGCGGACTTCCGCGTCGCTGGTCGTTTCGTACTTGTTGATCCTACCGCTAGCCATGATCGGTGTGCTCACCTGGTACTGGCTATCCGACTTTGGCCAGTTCCGTTTGCTGCTGACCATTACCGTCTTGCCGGGCGTCGGACTGGCATTGGGGTTGGTACTGCTGGCAAACACGAGCGCCCGATTGCTCCACCCACCCGATGTCGGCGCGGAGGGAGCGGAAGTTGTCGATCTCGAAGTCGAAGCGCAGCAGGCGGTCGGTTTGATAATCCAGCCCGATCAATTTCCCGATCGTTTGTTCGCGCCGCCAAAACGCGAGGACTTGATCGAAGACGGCGCCAATCCGGTCTTCGACAAGGAAATTCGCAGCGAGATTTTCAGCCAAGGTACGCTGATGCTCCGGCTGGTCATTCAAGTCAGCATGGTCTTGGCAATTCCACTTATGGCGGTGTGCCTCTACATCTGGTCGCGGTATGCCGCTTGGTACATGAGCTATGTGCTGCTGTTCAACATGCTCGTCGGCCCGGTGTTTTCCGCGGGGAGCGTGACCAGCGAACGAGAGCGACAGACTCTCGACTTGCTGTTGACCACTGTTCTTACGCCGTGGCAGATTTTGTGGGGGAAGCTGGTCGCCGGCCTGCGCGTGTCGAGCGTGTTGACGTCGTTTCTCCTGTGGCCCGTGCTGCTGGCCTGCATCATGGTGGAGAGCTATTGGTCCAACCTGTTATCAGTGCTGGCCTACGTCGTCATCGTGGTGTTGACCTGCGTCACGACCGCAGTCACTGCGCTGTTTTGTTCTGTAGTCTTCCGCAAGACATCGACCAGTTTGATGACCTCGTACCTGCTGATTATTGTGTTGTTCTGTGTGCCATTGGCCGTGACCTTTTTCGCCAGTGAGTTTTTCCCTTCGCACCCGGCAACCCAGTACATCGAATGGGTTGGCTTGACGAGCCCGTTCTCCGCAACCTTCTCAGTTCCTCTGCACATGGAGACGACAACTAGCCGTATGGGCACCGTCGACGCGGGCAACTGGCTGCTCGTCGGCGGGTTCATTGCCTGCATAGCGCTGTGGAACGGGGCGCTAACCGGCCTGATGATCTGGCTCTTCAACGTTCGCTGGCGCGTATCGGACAACTAGTTCGCCCGTTTCGGTGAAGTGGATTCCGCGCCCCTTATCGGGCGCCTTTCGTTTAACCGCAAGCCGCAGGCGTGCGCTTTTCTCTGCGGACTGCGGTCGACTGTTGCTCAAAGCGCACGCCTGCGGCTTGCGGTTAAACGAGCAACCGGACATCTTGAGTTTATGCAAATGCTCCCGAGATCCAATCGAGTGAACCAATTCCTCGTTTGCGGGCTAGGGGTTCTGGCGGCGCTGACCGCTTATCCCGCACGAGCGGAAGTCGTCCGATTTGACATCACTTCGCGTGAACCGTACGCCGACGGCCACAAATTTGGCAAAGTTGGAGCCTATGAACAAATCGTCGGGCGTGTCGATTTCGCAATCGATCCGACGGACCCCGCGAACCAGGACATCGTCGACTTGCGCCTGGCACCTCGCAATACGGAAGGGAAGGTCGAGTTTCATTGCGACCTGTTCGTGTTGGTACCGCGCGACTCACGTCGTGGAAACGGAGCAATCCTGTACGACGTGAACAACCGCGGCAACAAACTCGCGCTGAAGTTTTTCAACGATTCCGCGGATGGAAACGCTGCCAAGGACGCCGGGCATGCGTTTCTCTTCTGGCGCGGCTACACGATTGTTTGGAGCGGCTGGGATGGGGAACTGTTGCCTGGCGATGGACGCCTGCGCCTGTTCGCTCCCGTAGCTCGCAAAGAGAATTCGCCGGTGACCGGGCCGGTTCGATACGAGATTTGTCCCGACAAAGAGGATGTCGAAAGGATTGTGGATCGGCAGCGCGAACGTGCCGAGCCACTCTTCGCGAAAGAACAATGAAACAGTTATTATTGGTTGGATTATTCGGTGCGTTTGGAGCGGTTTCGCGGTACGTACTTAGTGCCTGGGGGCTGCGCGTGTTCGGTGACGCATTTCCGCTGGGGACGCTGGCGGTCAATGTTATCGGTTGCGGGTTGATCGGAGTCTTGTTTCAGGTGGATGAATCAATGCGGTTGATTTCGAGCGAATGGCGCGTCGCCATCGCGGCCGGCTTCCTTGGCGGACTGACAACTTTCTCCTCGTTCGGCCTGGAAACCGTGCGTTTGGTCGAGTTGGGACGACATTCGGTTGCTGTGACCAATGTGCTCGCGAATCTCGTCCTTGGTTTGGCGGCGGTCGTGGGCGGAATGGCTCTTGTGCGGCGGATGGTCGGCGTGGAATAACCCGCCCGAGCAGGAATTTGGAGATTTTGGAAATCCCTCTTTCGTCTCCCGCTGACGCCGGCGCCCTTCTATACTTGGTCTAGGGGAACGGCCAAAAATAAGAAGTTGCTTTCGTATGCGCCAACCAACACTGATTGCGATTGTCTTGTCCTTATTGTCGCTCTGCTGCGATTCGGTTCCGGCGGACGTCGTATTCCTGAATCACGGTGGGCGAGTCGAG
>CAZFLF010000486.1:0-5670 GCA_964519825.1 uncultured Pirellulaceae bacterium
CCGCCAGCGCACCAAAACCGTGCGGTCGCTCGCCGGGCCGACCCACAGGGAGCCGGTCCGGGTGGGCCACTCGCTACCCGGCCCTGAAAAAGGCCGCCTGAGCCATCCCCTTCACCCCCCCGCACCCCGCACGACGGCAAAGCCACAATTGCCGCAGATCCTGTTGCAGTTAAATCACAAGTTTAGCTGAGTTGAACGCCGCCTTCCTCGCCAAAACGAAGCCTATCGCCCAACGGGTTTGCACCACGCTCTTATCCACCGCCCGTGCCGACTTCGGTGGATTTAGGCACGGTGGTACGGATCACGCTTCCCCGACGGCTGAATCAGCGGCGACTGAGTCGCTTTGTTTGCTGGCAAGGCGACCAAGTCTCACGATCACGGAGTGTTTCGTTCCATCGTCGTGCAACGCGATGACGTGCTCAGGAACGCGCGTGCCATCGACTTCGACCCAAATGACGCCGCAACCGACGAAGTCGGGATTCTCGACAGCGATCTCGTAGACCGCAGTCTTGTAACGAAAGCGGATTTTGAACGCCTGCCAATCACGTGGAAGCACCGGATCGATGGTCAGCAGTTGGCCTCGGAGCTTGAATCCCAGGACATCCTCAAGCCAGACGCGATACATCCACCCACTGGACCCCGTATACCAGGTCCAGCCGCCTCGACCGATCTGACCCTCGAGTGCGTACACGTCCGCCGAAACGACGTATGGCTCAACTTTATACCGCTCGACATCCTCCGGCGTGCGGGCGTGCTCAACTGGGTTGAGCATGCGCAGGAGCGCCGTCGCCCGATCACCCTCACCTCGCCGCGCGAACGCCAGAGCCACCCAGAGTGCGGCGTGCGTGTACTGGCCGCCGTTCTCTCGTACGCCGGGCGGATAGCCTTTCACGTATCCAGGATCGAGGACCGAGTGCTCGAATGGCGGGGTAAACAGCAAGATCATGCGCTCATGCTCTCGGATGAGGTAGTCCTCCACCGACTGCAGCGCTTGCCGAGCCCGTTCTGGATCGGCCGCACCGGAGATTACTCCCCAGGACTGCGCCAGGGAGTCGATGCGATCCTCCTGGTTTTCCTTCGACCCCAGTGGGGTTCCGTCGTCGAAATAGGCGCGTCGATACCACCCGCCATCCCAGGCCTGCATCTCTACAACAGCGGTAAGGCGCTGCGCCTCCGCGGCGTACCGGTTCGCTTGCTGACCCTGTCCGCACTGCTCGATGAGGTCGGCGAAGCTCTGGAGAACATCGATCAGGAACCACGCCAGCCAGATGCTCTCACCCTTGCCGCCGGCACCGACCAGGTTCATTCCGTCGTTCCAGTCGCCCGTACCGATGAGCGGCAATCCATGGGGACCAGCCGTCAGGCTGCGGGCAATTGCCCGGTGGCAATGCTCGCTCAGCGAGCTGCGTTCCATGGCGGTCGTGGGCACGAAATAGCGCTCGTGCTCGTGCTCATCCAGCAGCGGCCCCTCCAGGAAGGGCACGACTTCATCAAGGATCTGGGTGTCGCCCGTGACGCGTACGTAGTGCCCGGTGACGTACGGCAGCCACAAGAGGTCGTCCGAGATCCGCGTGCGAACGCCGGCACCCGACTGTGCGTGCCACCAATGCTGCACGTCGCCTTCAACGAACTGCCTGCCGGCGGCTGTCAGGATCTGTTTGCGGCAGAGCTCCGGCGCAGCATAGACGAGCGCCATTGCATCCTGCAGCTGATCTCGGAATCCGATCGCTCCGCCCGATTGATAGAACCCCGACCTTCCCCAAACCCGGCAGCTCAATGTCTGATAGAGCAGCCACCGATTGAGCATGAAGTTGATCGCCAGATCGGGCGTCTCTACCTGAATGGTCTCAAGCAGCTGATCCCACCAGGTGCGAGTCAACTGCAGCGCCTCCTCAACCCCATCTGCCGACTGGAAGCGCCGCAGCAGACTCCGGGCCTGCGCCGCGTCGGCAGCCTGGCCGAGGCAAAAGATCACCTCGGCGTCCTGTCCCGGATCGATCTCGACCACAACCTGCAGCGCCGCGCATGGATCCAGACCCGCGCCGGACCGGCCCGACAGCGACTGGCGTTGCATCGCGACCGGCTGGGCGATGGAGCCGTTGCGGCCCAGAAACTCAGCGCGATCGGCGGTGTAGCTGGTCGCTCGTGGACTGGCGCTGGCGAACGCGATCCGGTCTCCGGCATCCGGGTGATACGCGTTCCGCGCGAAGATGGCCCGGCTTTCGACATCCCAGTTGGTCACGACGTGCATCTGCGTCTCATCGCGATTCACACCGAGTACCCACTCGGCGTAGGACACGACGCTCAGCCGGCGGCGGCGGGAGGAGTGATTACGCAGGCGCAGCCGCTGCAATCGCACCGGGGCGCCCCCTGACGCGTCTAGCGGCACGAATGTCACCAGTTCCTGCTCGATCGCGTGACTATGATGCTCAAATACCGTGTACCCTTGGCCGTGGCGTGCGCGGTAGGCGTCCATCTCTCGAATTGGCGCCGCGGTTGGCGTCCAGAAGACACCCATGTCTTCGTCGCGGATATAGATGGCATCACCAGGTGGATCGCTGATCGGGTCATTGGACCATGGCAGCAGGCGATTGCTCTGGCTATTCCCGGACCAGCAGAAGCCTGACCCTGTTTCAGATACCAGGGCGCCGAAGTCCGGGTTCGCGAAGACGTTCACCCACGGCGCCGGTGTCTGTGAGCCGGGCCCAAGGTAGATCGCGTATTCCTTGCCATCAGGCGTGAATCCACCCAAGCCGTTAAAGTATGGAAGTTCCATGAACGCCAGTGACGCTGACGGCTCCTCCTCCAGCCGGCGGGACACCGCGAGCGGCGGCGGCAACTTCGGGGTCTCAGCTGGGGCCGTCAACTGCTGGGCAAGTGAGCCCCGCGCCGCTACCAGCACCACCCGCGCCGCCGACAAGAGCAGCGTCAGCTCGTCGTCGGGTATGTGATCGACTGAGCGCAGGAAGATGCCACTGCGCTGGTCGCCGGAAGTGTCTTGCGCATGCGATTGAATGAGTTTCTTCAGTGCTTCGCCCAACGGCTGTGCATAACTTCCGGCCTCTTCGTTCAGAATCACAAGATCTGCCGTGTAGCCACGCAGTCGCCAGTATGAATGCGCCGTTAGCACCTCACGCACGAGCGCGAGATCGCGTGTATCTGCGATGGTGATCAGCACGATGGGAAGGTCGCCGGAGATACTGTATGCCCACAGTCTTGACTGACCCAGGTGGTTCCGGCGCAACTGCTTACCGGTCGCGCGCATCCGAGCGTTCGGGAACAGCATGTGGCTGGCCAGCTGTTGAAAGCGCTGGATGTCTTCGGTGGAAATACGGAGTTGGCGCGATTCTAATTGCGCCTGTGACCTGGTGAGATCGAACGCCCGATCCGCAGCGTGCACGTCCGTGTATTTCTCCACGATCGCCAGCACACCCTCACGCGTTTCGGCGGCGCCTGTGACAAACACAAGTTGCACGCGTTGGCCTGGCTCGAGCGATACCCTCCAGCGGAGACTGAAAATCGGGTCGAGTACCCAGCCGGTCGTGTTCGATAGCTCTCCCTCAAGAGCTGTTGGATTCTCCGTGGTGCGTCCCCGGCCCAAGAAGTGGGTTCGGTCGGTCTCGAACTGCACGGTGTGCGCTGAAGTGTCTGCTGTGGGTGGCAATGCCATGACCTGTGCCGCCCACACCGGTCGGTCCTGTGGTGAGCGAGGCTTGCGCCACGCGAGTAGGGCATTGTGCTCCGGCAAAGACTCGGTCTGGACGAAGAGCTTGCTGAACGCTGGATGGGCGAGGTCGGCGCTGCGCGGTGCGAGCACCAGTTCCGTATAGGACGTTACTTCGAGCTGACGAGGCCGGCTCGAGTAGTTCACCAAAGTGATGCGCCGCAGTTCGGCGGCGTCTTCCAACGACACCGCAATCTCGGTAAGCGTCCCGATTCCGGCATCGCGGCGCTCGAACTCTGCACGATCCGCGGTAAACGTGACCGAGTACCGTGAAGCGGCACGCCGTACGGGCTGGTGTGCGGTGGACCACACCGTTCCCTGCTCGAGTTCCTTTACGTAACAGAAACTGCCCCAGGCATCCAGTGTGGTATCGGCATGCCAGCGCGAGACATCAATGTCTCGCCAGCGACTGTAGCCGCCGCCAGCGCTGGTAACCATCACCGTGTAGGTGCCGTTGCCGAGCAACTGGGTTCGTGGAGTCGGCGTATCCGGTGTGGCGACCCGGCTCAGCGTACCGTCTGTCGAGGTGGGTATAAGATGGCGCCGCATTCCATTTCGAGGCGTCCTTTCAACGAGCAGAGGCGACACGGGAATACGCTCAAACAGCACTGGCTCGGTGGCTCGTACCCGGAGATCTGTGTGAAACCGCGTCTGCATGACGTTGTCATGCAACGTGTTGCCGATTGCCAGCAGGATCATGCCTTGATGGTGTGCCATGTACGTATAGGCGATGATCCCATTCTGGCCTGCTGCTTGCCGTTGGCGTGTGTAGTCGATCGAGTCGTAGTAGCCATAGTTGCCTCTTAGTCCGAGTTGAGTCAGCCGCCGGAAGTTCCGCAGGGCGGCGCGCGGCTCGATGAGGAGCGCGAGCGCGCTCGCGTACGGCGCTACAACCAGATCGTCCTCGAGGCCCCGTTGCACGCCCAATCCAGGAACGCCGAACGCCTCATACTGATAGATCTGGTTCGCATCCACCGCACTGAACGCCGCCTCTGAGATGCCCCACGGAACCCCTCGCCGGGCAGCGAAGTCGATCTGGGTCAAGATGGCTTGCCGACACGCCTCATCAAGCAGCGAATTCGCGAAGCTGCGCATGATAAGCAACGGCATGAGGTACTCAAACATCGTGCCGTTCCACGAAAGGAGTACTCGCCGGCCACCAACCACTCCGAAGACGCGCCCGAGAGTCAACCAGTGCTCCGCCGGTACGTCGCCCCGCGCAATCGCCACAAAGCTGGCGATGCGTGCTTCACTAGCCAACAGATCGTAGTACGACGCATCGAGGCGACGTGCTTCGACATTGCACCCGATCGTGAAGAGCCGACGGTCTGCATCGTAGAGGAACCGCATGTTCATGTGGTCGGCAAGGTCGTCGCACAGCGAGATCAGGCGCTCCGCCCGGGCCAGCAGAGCGCTCGCTTCCATCTGAACGCTCGAGGCGCTCGCGGCAAAGTCAGCCAGCCAGTCGCGTAACGGTTGCGGAGCTTCATGCGCCCGCGAGCACGTCTCGCGCAAATTCGTCAGGGGAATCCATTCGCCAGAGGCCAGGGCGCGCACCGAGGGCGCCACCGCAAGAGCTTGCCGTCGCCAGTCTTGCGCGTCAGCATCAAGCGTCAGGATCAACTCGTCCGACTGGCGCGCTAAGGACTCGACCCACGGGAGGTAACGATCGACAACATCGAGCCAGCAGCCTATCTCTCGCTCAAGCTGGCAGGACCAGTAGGCGGCCTGGCGTTCCGTCCTGCCGCCCGACGGGGCATGCAGAAGTGGAAGTTCCAGTTGCTGAAATGCGTTGGGGAGTCTCTCCTGAGCACGCTGAACAGCTACCGCTAGCTCGCGTGCTGGTTCAGCCATGGCCCGGATCCGGTGGATGACATCCGAGAGTTGCGCGGGTGGATGAGTACACAGTGACTCCACGGTTGCCACGAGCTCGCCGATGCGTCCTG
>CAZFLF010000487.1:0-5670 GCA_964519825.1 uncultured Pirellulaceae bacterium
GGGATAGTTGCTTCGTCGGGCACGTCTTCCGCCTCGACCGATTCAGTCAATTCGGCGTCGTCATTCACGTCGCCGATCCGTTCGGTGTTCGGGCCGAACTGAGTGCGTTTGCCGTGGCCGTTTTCACAGGCGGTCAGCAACGTGGCATTCGGATCGGCCACGACCATGCCGACTAATTCATCACCGCGCGCGAGCGAGATCCCTTTAACTCCCGACGAATTGCGACCCATCGGCCGCGCATCTTCTTGGTGAAACCGAATGGCCATCCCATTCGCCGTGGCCAGCACTACTTCATCACCCGGTTTGGTCACCACCACATCGACCAATTCGTCGTCTTCGCGCAACTTGATCGCAATAATGCCGTGACTGCGCGGCCGGCTGTAGGCCTCCAGTGCGGTTTTCTTTACGAGCCCTTTGCGCGTGGCCATCATCAGGAAGTGACCGGGCAGGTCAAAATCACGTACCGGACGGCAATCGGCGATCCGCTCCCCTTCCTTGAGATTCAACAAGTTGACGATCGCGCGTCCCCGGCTGTCACGATTCAGTTGCGGCAAGCTATAGACCTTCTGCCAATACACGTTGCCTTTATTAGTAAAGTACAACAGGTACGCGTGCGTGCTGGCCACAAACAGGTGCGCAATCGGGTCCTCTTCATCGGTCTTCGCACCGGTCAAGCCCTTTCCGCCGCGACGCTGAGCCCGGTAGGTGCTGGCCGGCGTGCGTTTGATGTACCCCTGGTGGCTGATCGTAACCACCATGGTCTCCTCAGTGATCAGATCTTCGAGATCGATGTCGCCGATCTCTTCGCCGCTGATTTCAGTTCGGCGATCGTCCCCATACTTGCGGCGAATTTCGGCGAGATCATCCTTGATGATGGTCAGGATGTTTTGCTCATCGGACAAAATGCGGAGATACTCACCGATTTCCGCCAGCAGATTCCGATGTTCGTCGCCAAGCTTCTCTTGCTCGAGATTGACCAATTGGCCCAACGTCATGCGTAGGATTGCATCGGCTTGCACGGCGCTCAGGAAATATTCGTCGGCCGCACCCCGCTCGGATTGAAACTGCTTGAAGCCTTCCTCGCCCAACGCCCGTTGCAACATCGAAGCGGGACAAGCGACGCCCATGATGCCGGCCTTGGCCTCAGCCTGCGTCGACGATGCGCGGATAATGCGGATGATTTCATCCAGGTTCGCCAGAGCCAGGAGCAAACCTTCGACCGTATGTTTGCGTTTGCGGGCTTTGGACAGCAAGAACTGCGTCCGCCGGCGGAGCACCACGGCACGGTGCCGCAAAAACTCCTGCAAGAGCTCCTTAATACTCAGTGTTCGGGGCTTGCCATCGACGAGTGCCAGAAAGATCAGCGAGACCGAATCCTGAAGCGGCGAGAACTGATACAACTGGTTCAGCACGATTTCGGGATCGGCGTCGCGTTTGATCTCGAACACCATCCGCACCGGTTCCGTCAAATCGCTTTCGTCCCGAAAATCGGAGATCCCCTTGATTTTGTCTTCGTTGATCAGCTCCGCGATCCGCTCGATGACGCGGTCGCGCCCCTGTTGATAGGGGATTTCATAGACGATGATCCGGCTACGTCCTTTGGCGTCCTCCTCGATCCGCGCCCGCGCCCGTAGAATCAGTGTGCCGCGACCGGAGTAATAGCCGCGACGAATGCCGCTGCGCCCACAGATCACGCCGCCAGTTGGGAAATCGGGACCGGGAATGATTTCCAACAGTTCGTCGATCGACACGTCGGGTTCGTCAATGACGCGAATCAACGAATCGCAGACTTCCCGCAAGTTGTGCGGCGGGATCGACGTCGCCATTCCCACCGCGATCCCTTGCGAACCGTTCACCAGAAGATTGGGGAACTTTGACGGCAAGACCGTCGGCTCCATGTTCCGCTCGTCATAGGTCGGCACGAAGTCGACCGTGTCGAGATCGAGATCTTCGAGCATCTGCGCGGCTACCGCGGACAGTCTTGCTTCCGTGTACCGCATCGCCGCGGGGGGCAGACCGGCGATCGAACCGAAATTCCCCTGTTTGTCGATCAGCACATGCCGCATGTTCCATTCCTGGGCCATACGGACGAGTGTCGGATAGATCACGCTTTCGCCATGCGGATGGTAATTGCCGCTGGTGTCGCCTGATATTTTCGCGCATTTGACGCGGGAAGTAGTTGGCCCCAGATTCAGATCGTTCATCGCGACCAAAATCCGACGTTGGGACGGCTTCAAACCATCGCGAGCATCGGGCAAGGCTCGACTCACAATCACGCTCATCGCGTAAGTGAGGTAGCTGTCTTTCAACTCTTGGTCGATGGACTTGTCGACCAGCCGCCCACCCCAAATGTCAACGTCCGGGGTGTCGGGACTTGCAGGCTGTGGTTCGTCAGGAGGGTTACCGTCAGTGGACAAGCAGAATTCCTTTCAGCGTCGAAAATCCGTGTGAAATGGGACCGTGCGGCAGGTGAATCAGCGGCATTCAATACCTTGCCCTGGTACAACGTTTTGCCCAGAGCATCTCGTCTTGCCCAGGGCAAAACCGTCACGAGTCACGCTAGCCCCAGCGCAAGCTGGGGACGAAAGCCCTGTCGTCATGCCACTTCAAAAAAATGTGGAAATCGGACCGGCTGAATCGGTCACCCAGAGTCGTGAAGAGTTTATCAGTTCTGCTTCGATTCAACAACCGGCTTGGAAAGCCTGAGATAGCCGCAAGTTACTTGCCGAGATAGCTTTGTGACGCACCGCCACCACAACCTTTCCGACCGAGTTGGTGCCGCCACGGTCCGATCGGATTACGCGATCGGGAATCACCACAAACCGGTTATCCGAACGGACTGAATATTTTGCTGGCGAGCCAAAGGGGCGGCTGCCGATTCAAATTCCGATGGCACGTCCATCAACTCTTCTCGATGGTCACTTCTGACAGCGCTGCCTCGGTGGAAACCAGCTTGCGACAAATACTGTGTCTAGGGATGCTCGTCCTGTTGGCAATGTCGATAGGATGCTCGCGCACCCGCTACCGAATGGCAGCGGATCGAGATTCGTATTCACTATTGGGACAAAAGGCCGGCGGCCAGCCGTGGGAGCCGCCCAGCGATCTATCGTTGCATCCGCAGCCAACCTCGCGCCTGTACGACCCAACACCTCTCGACGACCCCTGGCTGCCATTTCCGGCTCCTCAGTTGTATGCCTATCGATTACCCGAGTTGCCAGCACGAAGTCAGCCTCCACAGTCACCGGCCGATATCCTTCCAGGGCCGCCCGAAGTCCAGATGGATTTGCAGGCCAGCATGACTCGCCTGCCCGCCGTGTTTGAACCGCGCACCACGAATGCGGTTCAGCAGGCCAATCACCTGGCGTCGGCGATAGTTCCAAAAGCCGATTCCCCTGCTACGGTCGCCGCAGCGATGCATTGGTTGAACCAAACTGACGACCAAGCCCCGGCCAGCTCGCCGCCAACTCCTGACACGGCAGCGAGGGTCAGTCGCAACAACATGCAGGGGGGCTATTCCAGTGATATCCCGGTCGTGCCAATTCCCACCAACGCCTGGGACGCGGTCCCTGATGTCTGCCGCACACGAATGTTCGAATTTGAAAAACTCCGCGCAGAATACCGCACTTCGTACAAGGGGGCCGAACCACCACCCGATCAATTCTCACCCGGTCAGCGTTTGTCGCTCGAGGAAATCGTACACCTGACATTGCTAAACAGCCGCGAATATCAAACAGAAAAGGAATCGCTGTATGGCACGGCGCTGCGACTGTCCTTGGAGCGGTACGCCTATCAGCTCAAGTTCTCTCCGTTCGCAAATACCACGGCGGTGAATTGGAACCACACGCGCACGGGGGGAATAACCGAAAACGGATTAAACATTCCGACCCAATTTCAGGTCGACAAAGCGTTGGCCACCGGCGGCGACTTTATCGCCCGATTCGCCAACGACGTCGTACTGACGTTCAACGGTCCCACTGGTTTCGCGACCGACGTCGGTTCCGACTTGTTTTTTGAACTGGATCAAACCGTTTTCCAACGCGATGTGCGTTTTGAAAGCCTGACCCAGGCGGAACGAAATGTGGTTTACGCCGCGCGCGATTTCACTCGGTTCCGCAAAACGCTGTTCGTGCAACTTGCTTCGCAATACTACAACCTGATACGTACCTATCGTCAGGTCGAAATCGACTCGCAAAATTACTTCACGTTGGTGCGGGCATTTCAGCAATCGCAGGCCGAGTATCGCACCAACTTTTTGCCGCGATTTCAGCTGGACCAGGTCGAACAAAACGTGCTTTCCGGACGCAGCCGGCTGATCGCGACTTGCAACAACTTGGAGTCGGCGCTCGACAGTCTCAAGATTCGGATCGGCCTGCCGACCGAGACGCACGTCAACATCGACCTGACCGAACTAGAGCAACTCACGACTCGCGACGAGTTGTCGGTGACCGGCGAACTCATTCGGCGCGTCCGGCAGCGACTGATTCAGGACCGCGCCGCCGACTCCCCGGCTCGCGTCGTCCTCCTGAGTTCCTCGATCGTGCTCATCGAGCGAATGCTGGAAAGTCGTCGTCTGCTCGAGCGTACAGGAGTGAAAACACCCGAGCTCGATGATTTGCCCGCGCTCCTGCGCCGGTTGCAAGTTGAAGCACGGCGCGAAAACACGCTTCTGATGCGGCAAGCATTGCAGGAAGAATTGATGGCCCAGCCTCCGTCGCTCCCAATCGTCTTTCAACGAACGCTGGACCTGAGCGACGCGCTATTCGAACTGGCCGAGCGGCAACTTGATCTTGTCGAGCACATTCTTTCCGGCAACCAGGAAGTCGCCAAGTATCGCCAGCAGATTGTCAACTTCCGCGACCGCGCCGACAAACTGCGCGAAGAATTCGCAAGTCAGCTCGGCGAACTACCGCAATTGGTCAAACAGGCGGAGGCATTGCAAGCCAGCGCCGATGCGATGGTGCTAGAACTTGATCGGTTACTGGGTGTACCCCCGGAACGTCCCGCGGCGGAGGAGCAATTGCGGCAGACTCTCGCCGGCGCCGATCAGCTTCTCGTGCGCAGTGAAGCGCTGCTGCGAAGCTTAGGGGGTGGTCTAACGCCGATCGAAATCGCTGTGGACGACGCCATGCTCACTGCGTTGAATCTGCGATTCGATCTGATGAACCAGCGCGGCTTTGTCGCGGACAACTGGCGACAGATCAAATTTGCGGGAGACGACCTGAAGTCCATCTTGAACATCAATGCCTCCCACCGGCTGAGCACGCGCACGGACGTCAATCGGGTCTTCGATTTCACCTTTGACGAAAGTGACACGCGGGTTCGCGCGTCGTTCGATGCTCCGTTCAACCGTCGGAGCCAACGAAACGACTATCGGCAATCGCTGATTAACTATCAGGCGTCCCTACGACAATTGATGCAATTGGAGGACAACATCAAGCTCGCCGTGCGAAACGACCTGCGTGGATTGTCGCTCGACAAGGAACAGTACGCGATCGACGTCGCGAGCGCGGCCCTAGCCAACGAGCGGGTCGTCAGCGTGTTGCTTGAGTTGCATCTCGGAATTGGACAGGTCGTTGCGCGCGATTTTCTGGAAGCCCAAAATGCCTACGCCTCATCGCTCAGCAATGTTGCCAGCCGCCATATTGGGTACATCATCGATCGGACACAGTT
>CAZFLF010000488.1:0-5669 GCA_964519825.1 uncultured Pirellulaceae bacterium
CAACCGCGAGGAGATCGCGAAGAACGACTTCAACATTTCGCCCAGCCGCTACATCCACACGGGCGCAGGCGAGGAGTACCGGCCGATCGCGGAGATCGTCGAGGAGTTGGACGACCTCGAAGCCGAATCGCGCGAAACCGACGTCACCTTACGACGAATCCTCAGCAAGCTGGGTGCGTAATGGAGGCGCGACACCAAACGGAACTGGGCGACCTACCCACATCGTGGCGCGTCGGACCGTTGGGTGACTTTCTCACCGAGGCTCAATACGGCGTGTCGGTGAAAGGCGGAGAATCTGGCAACTGTCCGATTCTCCGGATGACGAACCAAGTCAACGGCCGCATCTCTTCCGCCAATCTCCAATATGCCGAACTTGCCGAGTGTGGACTGGCGAAGTTTCGCGTCCGGCGTGGCGACATTCTCTTCAATCGAACCAACAGCTTTGAGCTAGTGGGCCGGACGGCAATTTTCGATCTGGAAGGCGACTATGTTTTCGCGTCGTACCTGATTCGACTTCGGACACTCGCTGACGAACTCGACCCGTTCTACCTCAATCGTTACTTGGGTGCTCAATTCACTCAGCGGCGTCTCAAATCCATCGCGTCGCGAGCCGTGAGCCAGAGCAACATCAGCGCAACTCGCTTGCGCGGCTTCGTCGTCCCGGTTCCGCCGCTGGCGGAGCAGCGGCGGATTGCGGGGGTGTTGGGTCTGGTGCAGCGGGCGGTGGAGCAGCAGGTGCGGCTGCTGGCGCTCGTCGCCGAACTGAAACAGACGCTCCTCCACTACCTCTTCACCTACGGCCTCCGCGGCGAACCCCAAAAACCAACCGACCTCGGCCCCATCCCGCAAAGCTGGGACATGGTGCCGCTCAGCGATTGCGCTCGCGTTCAAACGGGTGTCGCGAAGGGACGCAAACTTGATGGCAAAGAGACGCTGACTCTGCCGTACCTGCGAGTCGCCAACGTCCAGTCGGGCTATCTCAACTTGCGAGAGATGAAAACGATCACGATTCTGGCCAAGGAGAAACCACGGTACTTGCTTCAACAGGGCGACGTGGTCCTCACCGAGGGCGGCGACTTCGACAAGCTCGGACGTGGGTTCATTTGGAACGGTGAGATCGCAGACTGCGTGCATCAGAACCACATCTTCGCCGTTCGCGTCGATCATTCGCGGGTCATGCCTGAGTTCTTCGCCCACCTGTCGCAGAGTCCCTACGGCAAAGCGTTCTTTCTCTCTGTCGCTCACAAGACGACCAATCTGGCGTGCATCAACACGACGAAGCTCAAAGCGTTTCCCGTCCTGATTCCATCACAACCAGAGCAGCGCGAGATTGTCTCAGTGATGGAGACGGTGGACGCCAAGCTCAGCCAAACTCAGCGCAAGCACGCGGCGTTGGCGTCGCTGTTCCGGACGCTGCTGCACCAGTTGATGACGGCGCAGCTTCGGGTGGCGGACCTCGATGTGGAGTCCCTTCTGGCCCAGGCGGTTCCCGAACCGAACTTCGCTCCGACGTGATGGCGTGGCGAGCGCGGCGCCTAATTACTCGGCATCCAACAAGACGTAGGTGGCTGTTGGCGTGCCGGAGATTCTGCTGACCGTAGTCTTCTGGAGTTTCGCGGTGCATGGCTTGTTCGTCAGCAAATGAACGCGCTCGAGATCCTCCTCCGTGAAATCGTCTGCGACGGTTCCAGTAATGACTTCACCGGCGTCTGTTTTCAGCTCAAAAACGCCGGATTCGCGGGTTACCCCTCGGAAAACACCGTGGACTGGAAGCTCGTCCTGCTTCATTTCCCTTTCGAGTCGGTCGGCGGCCTCTCGCACTTGAACCGATGTTAGGGACTGAGAGTGCCTGTCGTGGAATGCGAGTCGCAATTCCGCACCATGCTGAGCCAACGTCTTCAAGAATTGCTTCAGCGGTTGAAGCACACGAGAGGGAATCTGCTCGATGGCCTGGTCAAGTGACTGCGAATCACTTCCAGCCACGAGCACTAGGGCCTTCGCGACATTACCTAGCGATCTGGCGTGGACTTCGAGCAGAGAGTCGTCTTCTGTCGCTTGCGGAACAAACTCAAGACCGAATGATCCTCGCGGGGTTCCCGTAAAGTAAAGGCCGGGAGTCGGTGCACCGCGTGGCCGGCGCTGTCGGCCGGCATTTTTGGCGGCTTCTCGTTCGTCGTGGATCGCCTGCTCGGTGAACATTTTTTCGTACTGGATCAACGCTTCACCGGCCAAGCTCGGGCGAATGCCCGCGGAGTCTTGCACGCCGCCCCCGCGTAGGAAGATAGCGGCCCGAGGCAATACGACATTTTCTTTGGGCAGCAGACTTCCGTTTTCGTGCTTTACCGCTTCCAGTTCCTTTTCAACGTCATGGAGGCGGACTCGAAGTTGAGGCGCCATGACCGGATCATCCGCTGCCTTCTCCAAGAGGTGACGAAGCTCAATGGCTTGAATTTGCAGAAATGTCTGGTCGTTCATGGCTTGCTCCCCAAGACAACGCGGGCGGCATCATCATCGGCCTTGTCCGTCAATTTGACCTCCAACATTCCTTTCCAGATGCCATCCCGACGGTGGGAAAACAATGCATACCAGTATTTCGTGTCTTCGACGATGTTCACGGGCAAAGAGCCAATTGAGACCAAATAGTGATCGACAAAATACTTGGCCTTTGTCTGGCTCGGTACCCAGAGATCCGGCTGTGGGTCGATTACTCTTGTTTTGAGATCGGCCGGGGTTGGCGGATCGGCGACAAAGGTTATCGCGTCGATATCTTTCGGATCGCGCCCGTCTCGTGTTTCAATGTCCTCCAAAAAACTGCCATCGAGCCATTGGAATCCCTGAATACCAAGAGCGAACAACTCCGCTCGGAATTTTAGAAAACCGTCGAGGATTTGTTTTCGTTTTGTGCTTGTTGCGAATCGATCGCAAAGTTCCGCGACAGTGCAAGCATATGGCGACAAGTCCTCACGCTTCCGCGGATCCCCAGCGTGTGGCGGCAGCACATTTAGAATGCCGTCAAAGGCCGGAATCGGCAGGGCTTGTTTACTCCTGGGACACATTGTACCGCGCCGATTCCCGCGGGCCGAGTCCGGAATTCCATGACCGGTTGCAAGCGTTCGCCACGCGCACCCCAGTCAAACAACTGCGGGAGGTACGTTTTCATCGCTACATCCTTCACTTTTTTGGCGGGTTCGCCCGAACGCTGCTGCACCAGTTGATGACGCCGCAGCTTCGGGTGGCGGACCTCGATGTGGAGTCCCTTCTGGCCCTGGCGGTTCCCAAACCGTCCCCGGCTCACCCCGACCGAGCGGCAGGCACGGTGGGCTATCGGCGTCGCCGGATGCGTGACGACGGGGTAGAATAAGGCCGAGCCAGCAATGACCGTAACTGGAGTTGGTACGATGAAGACGCTGACCGTCGAACTCTCCGAAGACATCTACGAACAGGCTGAACGCCGCGCCGTGGCGCAGGGATCCACGTTAAGCGAGCAAACCACGAAACTACTGCGCGAGTTCGCGACTGGTCAGGGAGAGTCCGCCAGAACCGCCAACGGCGGCGATGTGTCCCGACAGTTCGCGGCTCTGGATGAGGCCCGCAACACACACTCCATCAGCACGCCCGATGACCAACCACTTTCGGCGGCACGCGCCCAGATGCAGGAACTGTTTCGGACCGTGAAGGGATTCCGCCTGGGCGGCAGAATTCCACGCGAGGAATTGCATGAGCGCGGAAGTCTTCGTTGACACCAACGTGCTGCTGGAAACGAGAGACGTCAACAAGCAGCGACCACGACAGGAGTGAGTATGATGAAAACGCTGACCGTCGAACTGTCGGAAGACATCTACGAACGTGCGGAGCGTCGCGCTGTGGCGCACGGAACTACGCTCCGGCAGCAAGCCACGCAACTGCTTTGGGAGTTCGCGAACAGTCACGCCGATGCTACGGCCTCCGGTGGCGATGTATCCCGATTGTTCGCAGCTCTGGACAAGGCCCGCAATGTAAGACCCGTTGGGTCGCTTAGGCGAGATGAGCTTTATGACCGCGACGTGCTTCATTGACACCAACGTCTTACTCTACGCCGCGTCGAACGCCACGGAAGACCAGCCCAAGCGGCAGGTGGCGCGGCAGGTGTTGTCACGGCCGGGAATCGGCTTTTCTGCACAGGTGCTGCAAGAGTTCTACGCGGCGGCTGTCGCCAAGCAGCGCCTGGAAATAACGCACGATGAAGCGGTCGCAGTGCTCGAATCGCTGGCCACGTTTCCTGTCTGTCCAGTGACTCGCGAACTGGTTTTGGAGGCCGTTTCCGTCAAGCACCGATTCGGCGTCTCCTACTGGGACGCAGCCATTATCGCCGCCGCGAAACAGTTGGGCTGCCAGACAATCTTCACCGAAGATCTGAACGACGGCCAAGACTACGACGGCGTGCGCGTGGTCAACCCGTTCCTCGCGGCAACGAAAACGCCAGCCTCGCCATAGTCAAAGGTCTCCTATGCCGGCTCCCGGCGAACACAAAACCGTTCAAACCCGCATCATCGCCTACGCGCAACAGATCGGCTGGACCTACGTGCCGCGAGCGGAGGCCGAACGTCGGCGCGGATTTGATCCGGCGCGACGCCCGAAGAGCGGGCGCGCACCGCGTCGCCATACTTCGGAGACTTGGTGCATACGCAGGTGCTGGCCTTCAATCCGAAATACAAAGACGCCGAAGGGGCGTTGATCTGCGAATGGATGCGGCTGCGAGCGGACATCGCCGGCAATCGCGAATTCCTCGCGTTTCTGCGCAACCAGGGAAAATTCTCCAGCGCTGAGGAGAACCGCGAGTTGGACCTGACTGTAATCGACTACGGCGACCTCGATCGCGAATCCGCCGCGCGGCGCAACAAGTACGAAGTGACCGAGGAGTTCTACGTCCACAACGGTCATCAAGAAGCAGCAGGGCGGGGAAGCGACCAAGGTCATCAACCTCGTCAAGTCGATCGAAAAGACGGCGGAAGAGGAGAGCGACGACCCGTTCCTCGTCGCGCTGTCCGAGCGCGCCAAGCTGGTGCAAGAAGGCTTCGAGGACCGGCAAACCAGTACCGCCGAAGCACTTGACGAACTGCTGAAGGCCATCGCGAAGAACGAACAGCGGAAGCAGGAACAAGCTGCGAAGGGCCTGGATGGTCTGACCTACTTTGTCCTGTGCAAACTCACCGACGACGGCATTCCCAACCCAGACGTCGCCAGCAAGAAAGTGCGCGACGCCTTCACCAGGTTCCCGAACTGGCAGCGGAGCGAATCCGAACTTCGCGAACTCCGCAAACAGGTGACGTTCGCGCTGTTCGCAGAAGAAGACGATCTGGAAAAAGTCACCGCGACGGTCGAGGCATTGTTCAACCTGTTGCAGAAGAGCTTCCGTCCATGAAAGCGTGGCGCGACAAATCGGAGTTCAAAGCCCGCGTGCTGGAATGGGCCGAGGCGCACGACCAGTCCATTTACGCGCCGCAGGGATACCGCTCACAGACCGTCACCACCGTGCGGAACGAACGTGGCATCGACATCTCTGAGTTAAACACTTTTCTCAAAAAGCGTGAGATGCGCATCGCCAACGGTTACGGCCAATTAAAGAATGTCACCTTCCGGATCGCGCACATGGGCGAGACGCAGCCGGCCGATGTGGAGGAGCTGATGGG
>CAZFLF010000489.1:0-5649 GCA_964519825.1 uncultured Pirellulaceae bacterium
GGCTGAGTTCGCTGCCGAGAAAGCCCGAGTGGCGATTGTCGACCGCAGTCCGCTCGTGGTGGAAACGGCCCGCGGACTGGCGGACCAGTCGGGTGTGCTCTTGCATCCGTACGTTTGTGATGCGACCGACCAGGTTTTGTTGCAACGTATCTCCGCTCAGATCGCGACCGAGTGTGGTCCTTGCGACCACCTGGTGTATGCCGCGGGGGTCGGTTCCGGAAAATTCGGCTTCCCGTTCTGGAATCTGCAACCCAGCGATTGGCCACGAGTGCTGGATGTGAATCTGCTTGGTGCGGTCAGCGCGGCGCACGTATTTCGCCAGCAGCTCACCGAAAAACGCAGCGGCACCATGACGTTCATTTCCTCGGTTGCCGGGCAGATCGGCTCGCAGACCGATCCCCCCTACAGCGCCGCCAAAGCGGCTCTGATCAACTTCGCCCAATGTGCCGCGAAAGATCTGGCCGAGTACAACGTCCGCGTGAACACCATCTGTCCCGGCATGATTCAGACCGCGGTGAATCGCGCCGTTTGGCAAGCGTGGCACGACCAACAGCCTCCTGAATCGCGACAGACCTACGAGGTTTGGGCCGGTGAAAAGGTCCAGCGAGTCGTTCCGCTTGGTCGCTGGCAAACGTGCGAGGATGTCGCGGCGTTGGCGGTGTTCCTCGCCTCACCTCGCGCGCAAAACATCACCGGCCAAACATTGAACATCGACGGTGGCCAGGTGATGCACTGGTAGGAGTTCAATGTGGCCTTCACATTTGGGCGGTATGAAGTCTTGCCACTGGCGGATCACCAGGTTTCGTTCCGAGTGGACGGCAACGAGCGGCCAAATAAACTCGCGCGATTCGGTTGCAGGTCTTCGCACGCCGTATCCGATGCGTAGGACCCGCCCCCGCGGTCGATCGGACCTGTGGGAACAATCCAGATGTTGCGATAGGCGACTGGATTGTTGTGGTTTTGCAACAAGATTGGGAACGGCTCCGCCCCTTCCGCTTTCCCGCCGCCGGTCTTGGCAGTCAACTCGTAGTTGAGGTGCACCGGTTCACCGTTGTGGATCACCGTGATGCGAGCCGGGGCGAGCATCTGGCCACTGGCCGTCCAGCGTGCCGCGGTAAAGTAAATGTCATAGGTCTGCCACGATAGCGGAGGCAGGCACATGTTCACTGCCGGCCGCTGCTGCTTGTACAGCCCTCCGCATTCGTTGTCGGCCCCTTCCAATCCAAACGAATCGAGCACTTGCACTTCGTACCGCTGCTGGATGTAGACGCCACTGTTGCCGCGACCTTGCCCGCGCGCGTAGGGCATGTAGGGCGTGCGGAATTCGAGGTGCAGTTGAAAGTCGCTGACCGGCATCTTGGTGATCGCGCCCGCCTCCAACAGCCGGTCCGCAGTCATCTTTCCGTTTTGGAATTGTGCGGTGTTTGTTCCATCGAACAGCACGATCGCGCCGGCGGGTGGGGGGGCGTCTTGCGTGGGACTGATCCGCTGCAACTTTCTTAACTGACCGAGCATTTCGCCACGCCGTTGCCGCACAATCGCTGCCTGGCCCGACACTTCGATCTTGAGTTCGTCATTGAGTAAGATCGCCGCCGAATTGCGCCGCTCACCAGTCAGTTTCACCTTCGTCGCACGGTCCCAGCCCGCTCCGGGCAAACCACCTCGCAACAACACCCCCTCAAACTTACCGTCACCCAGCGCGACGACCTGCAAGCCGATCAGCTCGGCACCTTGCCACGCCCTCTGCGGGCAACCCATGTATTCGCCTTGCAACGTGAAGTCGCTGTCTACTTTGGCCAGGTCGGTCGTGGCTTCCTTCGAGCGATCGACTGGTGCCGCCAGCACTACAGGAGGTTCTTTTGCTTTCTTTTTCTTCTTTTTCTGCTTCGGTTCGTCGGCCCACGCAGGGGACAAAAGCAAGAGGGATAGCACAACCACTAACCAACGCGACATGGGAAGACTCCGAGAGGGCAAGCGAAGGTGCTGGCGAGCCTGAACTGTGTGGGCGTCGTATTTGTAGGTAGATCGTTTAACGGTAAGCCGAAGGCGACTGCAGTGCGGCCAGCCACTCCGTCGCCTTCGGCTTGCCGTTAAACGATTGCGAGTATCCACCTACAATCGAGACGCTCACAGGCCTGAACTCATGCTGTGAACCGGTGATCAACGCCGAATTGCGCTAACAGTCTGCTTCGAGTCCTCGCGGGAAACAAGCGATAGCTTCCGACAAAAGTTGCGAAAAACTGGTAGACACAGGCCCTTTTTTTTGGGAGCATAGTGTCAACGATCATATCTTCCCGGTTTCGCTGTCGCTTGTCATTTGCTTCCACGGGAGAAGAAGAGGAGAGCTTTCATGTCACGGTCACCAAAAACAGGTTTCACGCTCGTAGAACTATTGGTTGTCATCGCCATCATTGGGGTGTTGGTAGCCCTTCTGCTGCCGGCAGTTCAAATGGCTCGCGAAGCAGCACGACGTACGACGTGTACCAACAATTTGAAACAGTTGGCAACCGGAGTTGCAAGTTTCGCCGCTGCCAAGGACCGAATGCCCCCTTCGCAAGAAGTCTTGTTGATTCCGACTGCTCCGCCCACTCAACGGTGGATGAGTTGGTTCGTCTTAATGTCCCCCTATATGGACCAGAAGACCATTTGGGACAATTGGAGCAATGTGAATGCGACTTCACTACCAACACCATATTTACCGTCGCTTTACTGCCCGAGTCGGGGCAGCCCAGATACTGGAAATCCTGTGAATTCCTATATCTGTAATGCCGGCTTTCATCCGCGCCCGGGAGTGGATACCGCATTCGTCGCGCCGTCGTTTACTTTCCAGATCCTGCAGCGCAAGGCGAATTGTGTCTTCAACGATCGGGCAAATTTCTATAATCAGGTCTCCACAAATATGGCCCTGCTGCCCAAGGTTTCCGTTTCGGACTTGGATACGGACGGTACAGGCAATACAGCGTTGTTCTCCGAAAACCTGACGGCCGCGACTTGGGACACCACGATTGTTGGGTTTCCTGCTCCGGCCGGAGCTCCACCGAATTCCAACATCATGGTGTGGCTCCATGTGACTGAACCATCTCCACCCGCTTCGCCAAGTCCGCTGGCTCATGTCGCCAATGCCATAACAGGGGCCATCATTCCAGCAAACGTTGTCGCTCCCCACATGAAGGTCAACGGCAAAGTAGGGGCAGTAGTAGGCCATCCTGCAGAGACGTGGCGTCCATCGAGTAAGCATCCTGGCGGAGTCGTGATGTCCTTTGCTGACGGTAGCACTAAGTTCATCAGCCAAGATATCCAATATCACGTCTATCAGGCGTTGCTGACGCCAAGCAATAGGAAATCCGACATGCCGCAAAGTGGATTCGTTTTAAGTGGTGGCGATTTGCCATAGTCGTATTTGAGTCGACGCTCGCGCGGCAGGTGACGATACCTGCCGCCTTTTTTTTGCGCGGTCTTCAATCGTCGAGCAATCGCGTCGGCGCGTTATTGTGTTTCGCACCTTTGGAGTGCTGCGACTTGTCACAGCTTTAGGATTTTTGGGCGTTCTGCAACCCGATGGAATGCGAAAAATCAATCCGTGTGCATTGCAAGGTGTAACTTCTAAGCAAAATCCCAAAGCGGTGATGAATCACCGCACTCCAAAACTGCGAAGCGCGAAGTGTGGCGACCTGCGACGAATCACAAACTCGTTACGCCGTGCGACTTACAATGCAAAATTATCGGCCAACAATAATCATGACGAAAATCTGAATATACTGTTACGTCATTGCAGCCTAATTCCTGGCCGTAACACGCTGGGAAACGGGGGACCCAACGAGTTGCTTCGGCAACTCACGGGGCGCAGGTCCGGTACGCCGGACCGGGGTACTTTCAAGCCCTAGCCCGTCAGCTAACTCCGTAGGCAGATCGCGACGCGTAGTCGCGGTCATAATTGAAAGGGCTCTTCGGTCGCATTCGCAGCGACGTCGCGTCCCGTTCAATGAGTTCTATCTCGCGCTGCGCGGTGCTGTGGTTGGTCAATCCGACCCAATGGCTCACGCGCTGGAGGAGGACGTGGAATGAACGCCTCGTTTGTTTCGGTTCCTGTGGTGCCCGGTACATTGTTGCTCGCGGCAGGGTTTTCGGGTTGGTTGGGGACGGGGGGAGTGATCGTGGCAGTGTTATTAGCCACGCTACTTTTTCTCGTCTGGCTCGCCTTCCGCTACATCCCCAACGACTCGGTGGGCATCGTTGAGAAACTATGGTCGTCCCACGGAGGTGTGAAGGAGGGCGCCATTATCGCACTTCGCGGTGAGGCCGGTTATCAAGCCGATATACTCCGCGGCGGGGTCCATATTGGCTATTGGCGCTGGCAGTACCGGGTCCACCGCGCTCGACTGGTGACGGTTCCGCAAGGAAAGATCGGTTACGTGTACGCGCGGGATGGCGAGCCGCTGTCTCCAAGTCAGACGCTTGGACACGTCGCGCCGTGCAACGATTTCCAGGATGCACGTGCGTTCCTTGCCCCGGTCGGCGAGCCTGGGAAGCAGGTACGCCGCGGTCGACGCGGACGCCAGCGGGCGATCTTGCGCGAAGGAGTCTATGCCCTGAACACCGCGGTGTTCGTGGTCATCACGGAGGACGCTGTTTATGCACTGCGCAATCTGCAGTCCAGGCAAGAGGCGGCGTCGGTGCAGTCATGGCACGAAGAATTGAAAGCGATAGACGGATTCAGCCCAGTGATCGTCGGTCGGCCTGTCTCGGCGACTAATCCGTTGCATCCGGAAGAAGAACAGGTCGTGGACAGCATTGGCATTGTGACGGTGCATGACGGACCGTCGTTGTCACCGGGTGAGATCATTGCGCCGACCGTGGGCAGTGATCCGAGCGAACTGCATTACCACAACAATTTCCAGGACTCGGAAGCTTTCTTGGCCGCCGGCGGTCGGCGCGGCCGCCAGTATCAGCCACTGACGGACGCCACGTATTTCATCAACCGCTGGTTCACGACGGTGCAGCTGATTCCAAAGACCGTCGTTCCGATTGGATATGTGGGGTCGTAGTCAGCTATTACGGTCGAGCGGGTCGCGATTTGTCGGGCGAGGCATTCCGGCATGGCGAGCGCGTGGCCGAAGGAGAACGCGGCGTATGGGAACGGCCGCTGGGACCGGGCAAGTACGCCTTCAATACGTATGCCGGTAGCATCGTGCTCGTGCCCACCACGAATTTCGTGCTGCACTGGATTACCGGCAAAAGTGAGTCGCACCGTTACGATGAAAGCCTGCGGTCGATCGAGTTGGTGACGCGCGATGCGTATGAGCCAAGCTTGCCGCTGTCGGTCGTCGTGCACATTGACTACATGCGGGCGCCGAGTGTCATCCAGCGATTCGGCGACGTAAAGCGGCTCATCACGCAGACGCTCGACCCGATGCTCAGCGCGTATTTTCGCGATATCGCCCACCGCAAGACGATGCTGGAGCTGTTGCATGATCGTGACACGATCCAGATGGAATCCCGCGAGGAACTGTGCCGGAAGTTCCGCGAGTTCGACATCGAATGCGTGGACGTACTCATCGGCAAGCCAACGACCGGCGTGGAAGGAGGCAAGATCGAATCCCTGTTGGAGCAGTTGCGGATACGGCAGTTGTCAGTCGAACAGATCGAGAC
>CAZFLF010000490.1:0-5641 GCA_964519825.1 uncultured Pirellulaceae bacterium
AACCAATAATACAATCGCGGGAACACGCAACAGCTTCGCCACAACCCGCGTGTAACCCGCCACAGATTTTCTCACGCCAAAGTTGAACAGGCGAAAGAACCAGCCAAACAAGAAGTCCAAGACCCTGGTGGCCCAATCCTTGCGGCCGTGTTGTGGACGCAAGAGCAGTGCTGCAAGTGCTGGGCTGAGCGTTAGCGAATTGAACGTCGAAATGATGGTCGAGATCGCGATCGTCAGCGCGAATTGTCGAAAGAACTGTCCGACGATCCCCGAGACGAATGCACAGGGAATAAACACCGCGCTGAGTACGAGACCAACCGCAATAATCGGCCCGGCCACTTCATCCATCGCCTGAATGGCGGCGGCACGCGGCGCCAGCCCGCGCTCGATATGATGCTCGACGGCTTCCACCACCACGATCGCGTCGTCGACCACGATGCCGATGGCCAATACCAAGCCAAATAGTGTGAGGTTGTTGAGACTGAACCCGGCGACGGCCATCGCCGCAAAAGTTCCCACGATCGCCACCGGGACGGCAATCAGCGGAATGATTGCCGGTCGCCACCCTTGCAGGAAGATCAGGACCACGACCGCTACGAGGATGATCGCGTCTCGCAACGATTTGAAAACCTCCCGCACCGACTCGCGGATAAAGGGGGTCGTATCGTATCCGATCTCCTGCACGACCCCCTCGGGAAAAGCCTGTTCCAATTCCTTCATCTTGGCGGTGACGGCGTCGGCGGTATCGAGCGCATTGGCGTCCGGAAGTGCAAAGATCGCCAAACCAACGGTGGGCTTTCCGTCGAACCGGTTGGAGGTGTCGTAGCGCCGGGCTTCGATCTCGACGCGTCCCACGTCGCGAATGCGGATCATCCGACCATCGGCCGTGGTTCTCAGGATGATGGCCGCGAAATCGTCCGGTTCTTCGAGTCGTCCCTGGATGCTGAGGGGAACCTGAGTCAGTTGGCCGTTGTTTGTCGGCGGCTGCCCGAGCTGTCCGAGCGCCACTTGGCTGTTTTGCTCGCGGATCGCAGCTACCACGTCGGTAACCGTCATGCCTCGCGCCGCCAGTTTATCGGGATCGAGCCACACCCGCATGCTGTAATCGCGATCACCGAAGATTCGCACCTCGCCGACGCCCGGCAATCGTGCCAGTTCGTCTCGCAAGTGCAACGCGGCGTAATTGCTCAGGTACAACTGATCGTAGCGCCCGTCCGGCGAGTTGATGCTGACCGTCTGAAGGATGTCTGACGAGCGTTTGCGGGTCGAAACTCCCGTTTGTCGCACGACTTCAGGGAGCGACGGCTGAGCGAGCGCGACACGATTTTGCACGAGCACTTGGGCGACATTGAGATCCACGCCCGTCTTAAACGTAACTGTCAGCGAATACGCGCCGTCATTGGTGCTTTGCGAAGTCATATACAGCATGTCTTCCACCCCGTTGACCTGCTGCTCGATTGGAGCGGCAACCGATTCCATGACCGTTTGCGCGCTAGCGCCGGGATACTGACAGTCGACCTGCACTGTCGGCGGTGTGATCGGCGGATACTGAGCCAGCGGCAATGAATGCAACGCGATCGCACCGACCAGCGTGATAATGATCGAGAGGACCGCGGCGAAGATTGGCCGATCGATAAAGAATCGCGAAGACAACCCGTCGCTCCTTACGACATCGAACCGATATTAATCGGCATCAACAGACGCAACGCCCTTGGGTTTCGGCGTCTTGCCAGGAGGCGGACTCGATTCCTTTGACTCGGCCACGTTGGCGGCCGACTTCGTAGCCTGAAGCGGTTCCGGCACAACCGGTGCATTACGGCGAATTCGCTGCAAACCCGTTACCACCACGCGCTCCCCCTTCTTCAAACCATCGAGAATTACACGCTGTCCCCCCACTTGCTGTCCAACTTCCACCGAGCGATAAGCCACCTTGTCCTCATCGCCGATGACGTACACGAACGGACGCCCCTGGTCCGAACCGAGGGATTCTTCCGGAATCAATAACTGCAAGACCGGTTGGCCAATCGGATAACGCACGCGCACGAATAGTCCTGGGGAAAGTAGTCCGTCGGGATTCCTCACGGTCGCACGCACCCGCAACGTTCCGGTCGACGCATCGATCTGGTTGTCTTCAAAGTTAATCGAGCCGCTGAGATCAAACTCGTCGCTGTCCGCCAGCCCGACATCGACCCTAACGTCTGACTTCCGAGCTGATTCGATCTTCCCTTGCTGAACCAGGCGGCGCAAGCGGAGCACAGTTCGCTCATCCATGTCGAAGTAGACATAGACTTCGTCGAGCGGAATGAGCGTCGCGAGCGGCGTTTCATTGGCCATCACGAGATTGCCGATATCGACCAGACGTCGGCTGATACGACCGCTGATCGGTGCCTTGATGTGCGTGAACTCCACATTCAGCTTTGCCAAGTCATGAGCCGCAATCGCGGCTTCCAGCGCCGCCTGCGCTTCGTTGCCGTCGTAAACGATCGTCTCGTATTCATCCTGCGAAATGGCATTCTTCTCGAACAGTTCCTGGGAACGACTTTTTTGGCGCTCGAGCCGGCTGACGCGGGCTTTGTGCTGGTCGATGGTTGCCTTCGTCCGTGCTTCCTCGGCTGCATAAGTGCGTGGATCGATCACGAATAATTGGTCTCCTTTCGCCACGTTCGCACCGTCCTCAAAGGTGACCTGATCCAAGTAACCGGTCACGCGAGAACGGAGCTCGATTATCTCCACCGCCGCAGTGCGCCCAGGAAATTCCTCAAATTCCCCGACTACTTCCTCATTCGGCGTCACAAATTTCACTTTCTGCAACGGTGCCTCTGGCGGAGCAGCAACCTTGCGATTGCAACCGAGGAGAGGGAGCAGGCACAGGAAGGCTATCGAATGGGAAACAAGACGTGACATAGCTGTCACTTTTCGGGTGGCAGGTGGCGGGCAGGAAAAACTCGATATGACTGACTGGTCAGTCAACTGGTTCGGCTCTATTATAGACGGGTCGACCGTTGGTTCAACCTGCATAGCGCACATCGAACTTCCCGCATTCGCCATGCCCCGTCACGTTACCTCCCGCCAATCGTCCGAAACCGACCGCCGAGCCGAGCGGCGGCAAGCGATTGTCGAAGCGGCCGCGCGACTCTTCGCCGAAGTCGGATATGGCGAATGTGAAATTGAACGGGTGGCTTCCGAGCTGAAAATCGCAAAAGGAACGCTGTACCTGTACTTCTCCAGCAAGGAGGAGTTGTTCTACGCCGGGGTTGATGCCGGCATGTCCGCTTTGCAACAGGCGATCAATGTCGCCGTCGAGAGCGCGACCGATCCCTTTGAGCGGATTGCTTCCGCCGTCAGTGCGTACCTGCGGTTCTTCGAAGAGCAGCCGCAATATGCGGAGTTGTTGATCCAGGAAAGGGCCAGCTTTAAGCATCGGAAGCGGCCGACTTACTTCGAATACCGCGACGCCAACCGGGGCCGCTGGCGCGAACTTTATAGCGCGCTGCAGGCGTCCGGCCGGATTCGGAATGATATTGCGCTGGAACGCATGCTCGACACGATCGGTAACCTGCTCTACGGCACCATGTTCACCAATCACTTCATTGGTCGATCCGTGGGCTGCGAAGAACAGCAGCACGCTGTGCTGGAGATCATCTTCCGCGGAATCTGGAGTGACGCCGAACGGAGCCGACAAGACCGGACCAACAACACGAGTCCGGAATCTAAGCCCCCTCACCCTACCCCCTCCCCATGAACTTGTCCTTTACGTCTTTTCGCCTTGTTGGCGTTGGGCGTGGCAAGTTCATGGGGAGAGGGGCTTGTCCAAACCGTCATTGTCAAAACAAGACCGAATAGCCTGCAGCCAACGGCGACGGCGTTTGCAGCTCGTCACGTTCTCCAGGCTTTCTTCCCGCTTTTCGCTCGCGTAGACTTGCGGCTTCCTGCAGCGTTCGATTTGGCCTTTTCTGCCGTTCACCTTCGATTCGTGTCGCACCGAGGAGCATTCTCATGTTCGCAATTCGTCCCTCTTTCCGCTCGTGGGCTGTCGTGTTGGCGTGTCTGTCAGCATGGGCTTGTGTCGGTAGTTTGCCCGCAGCCGAGACAAAACGTCCTAACATCTTGTTTATCTTCGGCGACGACTGCGGCATCGACGGCGTGAGCTGTTACGGTTCCGATCGTGCCAAAACCCTAACGCCGAATATTGACGCCCTGGGCAAATCGGGGACGCGCTTCGAGCGCTGTTACTCGACACCTTTGTGCGGCCCGTCGCGCTGCCTCCTCATGACCGGTCGGTACGGCTTTCGAACCGGCGGCCTCACGAACCCAACTGCAGGTCGACCATCGTTTCACGACGAGCCGTCGGTGGCGAAAGTCCTCAATCAGGCTGGCTATGTTACCGGTATGGCGGGGAAATGGCGTCAGATGGGCGACTCGCCCGGTGACTGGGGATTTAAGGAATTCATCACCGATCCGACGGCGGGTGGCTACTACTGGAAGAACAGCTATACAAAAAACGGGAAAGAGGTTTCCTCGGACAAAGAGATCTACTATCCCGACGTCGCTTCGGATTTCGCGGTCGACTTCATCCGTCGTCACCGTGACGAGCCATTTTATTTCTATCTCGCGGAGCACTTGATCCACGGCCCGATCCTGCGCACGCCCGATTCAAAGCCGGATGCGCCGCCCCAACAACTGTACGACGATAACATTGTGTATCTCGACAAGACGGTCGGAAAAATGGTCGCCGAATTGGAGAAGCTGGGCCTGCGCGAACGGACTGTGATCGTCTTCTCGACGGACAATGGCACTTCGCGAGTCGGCTACACTCCCGAGCACGATCCGCAAAAGACGTCGGGAAAGATTGGTGGCCGGGCGGTCAACGGATTGAAGGGGACGCTGCTGGAAGGTGGCTCTCGAGTCCCGTTGATCGCCAGTTGGAAAGGGACGATGCCCGCCGGCCGGGTGCAACAGGACTTGATCGACTTTAGTGATCTGCTCCCGACGTTTGCCGAATTGGCCGGCGCGAAATTGCCGGCAGACGTGAAGTTTGACGGTCGCAGCTTCGCGCCCCAATTGCGTGGCGAGACCGGTAAGCCGCGCGAATGGATCTTTGTGCAGCTCGGTGCGGGATGGTATACCCGGGATAACGGCTGGAAGTTGAATCAGCGCGGGGAACTCTTCTCTATGAAGGACTCACCGTTTGTGGAGGCTGCCGTCCCATCCGACTCGCCAGATGCCGAAGCACAAGCCGCCCGCAAACGGTTGCAAACCGTGCTCGACGATCTCAACCCGGCAGCCGGAAAAACCGTTCCCCCCGACTCCGAGAAGAACAAAGCCAAGAAGCAGCAAAAAAAGAAGAAAAAGAAAGCCGCGGCACCCTAAGTTCGAGTCCGGAATCACGGGAGAGCGAGACCGGATGAAAAAGAACGGAATCCTGAAAATCTGTGGAGTCGCAGTTTGCCAGTGGTGCAGGTCCAGGACCATCTGATGATCTACCGCGGCACAGGTAGCTAACGGCAGAGGCTCGACTCAGGAATCATCGTGACCCGCCGCCGGCGCTGATCTACGGCAACTAATTCAGACCCAACTCCTCTTCCAGTTCCATAACCAGTTCAACTGTATCAAGCGAGTCTGCCCCGAGGTCGTTTATGAA
>CAZFLF010000491.1:0-5639 GCA_964519825.1 uncultured Pirellulaceae bacterium
CAAATCGTCATCGCCCTCGCTCGAACGGCTCGAAGACTTGCGCGATCTGAAACAAATGGGAGCGACCGAATACCGGCAGTCTTGGGCCTGGGTGCATTTCATGTTGCACGGCTCGTCCGAAGGCCACGACGAACTGACGCGGTTCCTCGCAGATATTCGCGCGCAGACGCCACCGGGCAAGTTGAGCGAACGGCTACGACGCCGAATTCCCAATCTGGAACAAAAATTTACTGAGCACTTGCGTCAGTGGAAACGCTAACGACACGACTGTTTGCAAAGGAGTTGATCATGAACAGCAAATTGTGGTTGCGATGGATGGTGGTTGGAGTGTGTATCGGCAGCTTGCTGCTGCCGCCGGGAATGCCAGCTGCGGGTGATCTATCCGGCCGCATCCTCGTACGAGACGTGGCACTCGGGGCGGACGGGGCCTTGCACGGCTCGCTGATGACCGCCGAGGGTAAACCACAACCGTACAGCGAAGTGGTGTTGCTCAAGGGAGCAGAGGTCGTCGGTCTGGCCAAGACTCAAGTCGACGGAAGCTTCACGATCCGCCAGATACGTCCAGGCTTGTACGAACTTGCAACGTCCCATTCCACGAACGTCTACCGCGTGTGGGCCCCACGCACCGCACCGCCCGCCGCGCAATCCACCGCGCTGCTTGTCCAGGGAAATACGATCGTCCGCGGACAAGAGGGAGTTTGGTCACCGACGCGACGGGCGTTGATTCTGGGAGGAATCATCATCACCAGCGGCGTGGTTGGCGGGGTCATTGGCTACACCATTAAAGACGACGAGTCAGCGAGTTAACGGCCGGCCAGGTAGTGATACCATTTGGAAAAAGATAGTCGTGTGCCATCGTATCAACGTAACCCGAAGCGTCAGCGAGGGGAAAAGTTATGATCCCTCACTGACGCTTCGGGTTACGATCGAATGATCAAATGGTATCACGACCACCGGCCAGCAACCGGTCCGTACAGCCGGTATTTAGTCCAAGGTGGCAGCAGCTTCCGCCATACTCACAAAGTTCAGCACCAGCGGTTGCGATTGGTCCGGCTGGGATTGTTGCCAGGTAGCGTAGTATCCATCGTTGGTGCGCAGTACATCCACGTATCGACTACAGCCGGTGCCGTAGGGGCTAATGTGGAGCGCCATCGTGGTCGTGAGCCGGTGAATGTGCGAATAATCGCCGTCCAGGAAGTAAGCAACTCCTCCCAATTCTTCGCAGGAATAGCCACGTGGCCGCCGTACAGCCGATGCATGCTGATCCAGATTCCGCAGGGATTCGCCACCGTCATAGAATAACAACGTCACCCGCTCTTGTTGAAACGCACCGATGCGGGGAACGTCCAAAAGACATGTGCCGCGGGTCATGGCAACGTCCCAAGTCGTACCGCGGGGAAAGAGATTGCAGCGCGGCGGACCGAATCTCTGTGCACCACTGGGCCGTTCGGCGAACGCCGTGTTGGAACTCGACCAGCAAAACGGATGTGTGCAGTACATCACCACCAATCCGCCGGCTGCGTCGTAGACTCGAGGGTCCTTGACGTGCAGGTGTTCCGGGTCGCGCGAAGCGAAGACGGTTTTGATGCGGGCCTGCCGCAATTGCTCTACCGATTTTGCGGCGAGTCTCTCGATCGTCCATACGCCGCACCCTGGCTTGAGAAATGACTCCAGCCCCTCCGGATATCCAATTCCTTCCCTCTCCGACGACACGAACAACTCGATGCCTGGCCGGGTCCAATGCAGTGCACTCCCCTCGATTGACAACACGTGGCGACCGGGCCGGCTGAGATCCGCTTTCGAGAGGCTCACGATCTTTTCCCAGCTCCGACCGCGATCTTCGGAGCGAAAAATCGCCAATTCGCATCCGCGTTCCCCCACGGCCAATCCCATCCGCGAATCTCCTTGATTTCGAAACCGGCCGACCAGGGTGAGATTGCCGCGAGAATCCTCGATAAGATTGCCTCCTCCAAACCAATAGCCTGAAGCTGGATGTCGGGGCAGGACGACAATTCGCGCCTGAAGCTGGTCGATGAGCGCCCGCGCGAAGGCCAAGAGCTTGAATTCGAGTGGTGCAGCGAGTCGTGTCATGGTGAATACCCGTTCTGACCCGATTCTATCTCTTCTTTCGATTTTGCGGATCAGCTCGGATTTGCACCTACATTTTCCGTCAGCCGTCGCGATTGATCGACGATGTCAGTTCCACGCCACGAATTGCTACTGCCTATCCTATACTTGCACAAGCCATTTGCCCTCGATCTCGCGCGGCACTCCACAATCGGAGTTGGTACCGCGAGCCGAGTTGCGAAACGGTGAAATGGAAATTGGCAGCTGATCGGCGTAAGGAACCGGCTGGCACACGAACCTTGGCAATCCGAATGACACGCATGGCACGCATGATGTTGGTGTTTGTAGTGGCCCTGATCAATGTGGGTCTCGGGTTCGCAACCGCGGTATACGCGGGGCGCGGGCCGTGGTCGCGCTACGCGCGGAGACCAGTGACGAACCCGTTGCCGCGCGCGATACCAAAGCCGCGCATTGACAAATCGATTGAACAGATTACGGGGGAGCTGGAAGGCCTGGAGTTTCGCTTCGAGGAACTGCTGGAACGGCTCACCGCGGAACCAACCGGCCAGATCTCCTCCGAGGAAGTGCGATCGATCGTTGGGAATATGGGGACGCAGATTGAATCGTTAACGGCCGCCGAATCATCCCAAGAACGTCCCGAACAGGCGTCCGCGGGCCTGCGCAAATTATCTTTGGAAGTGCAAACCGCTTTGACCGAACTGGACAGAGCGATTGAGAAGAGCGGGAAAGTATCCAAGGATCCCGTCTCGCTTGTTACGTGTCTCTTGATGGCCTGCCGCGAAGTCCGGGGGGTGTTTAATGCCTTGATGTTCGCGGAGTTGCCGAACTAGCTTCTAGAAGGCTTGATGAAATCATGGACCACTTAACATTGGAACACGAAATTGCGGAGGAATTAAATCCGCTTTCGTCGAGTGGCGCTGGCGGAAATCTGCCGGCGAAGCGCCGCGAGAGGGTGTTGTCCATGTTGAGTCAGTCCGCCCAGCTCGCGCACAGTTTTGTCGACTTGCTTAACGAAGCCGGCTATCTTTCGGCAGAAGTTTTGGAATTGGAGTTTTACGCGGGTGCGGAGATTCTGGGAAACAACGACGTCCGCATCAGTTTCGGCTTAGTCTCCGGCAGCGCAAAAAGCGTGGCACCAACAACGCATGAATTGCCCTGGGATCCGCAGCGATCTTCGTTCCAGTTCGCGATCGAGGCCGGACATCCGATCGTGATCGCGAACGTCGCGAACGAGGATCGGTTCGAGGATTCGCTCCTCACCGACCATGGTGTACGAGCAGGCGTGATCTGTCCGATTGACTACCGAGATCAGCAATACGGCGCAATTGGCTTCTTTACGTCTGCCGCTCGCCGATTCTCCCGCGATGACGTGCTGTTCCTGCAGTCCGTGGCGTTATTTCTTGGACCGACTCGTGCGCACCAAAAGTCCGAGCGGACGCTGACCGAACACTCCCGCTTCTTGTCGTCGGCGATTGATTCACTCGAAGCGATGGTGGTACTGTTGAACGGCGATGGCGGAATTTTGCAGATCAACCGCGGGTGCCAAGCGCTGGGGGGCTTCACCTTGGCTGAATTGCGCGGCCGACGCATCTGGAGCGCATTCTGGCAGCCAGAGGAATGCGCCAATGCGGAGGGGGTGATCAACGAACTGCGTTCCGGCGCGAAGCAAACGAAGCGGGAAGCGAACTTCGTGACCAAGCGGGGTGCAATGCGACGGGTGAATTGGACATTCGCCAAGCTGCAAGAGGGAAATAGTCCCGGACCAGTCATTCTGGCCACTGGCATCGACATCACGGAACAACATGATGCCTTGAAGCAATTGGAAGAGTCTAACCGAACCCAAATAAGCGGTGGCCTTCAGCTCTCGACCTCAACTCCCACGAAGCTGCCAACTCTCGAGCCCAGCCACATCGACCCGAAAGGCCGTCGGGGACATGATCGGCGGCCCTATCAATGCATTCAAATGGTCGCCCCCTGCGTCGAGGACAAACTGCCGGCGTTGGATCAATTTCGCGAAGTCCGCTGCTACGATATCTCACCACGCGGGTTTTCATTCCTGCTCAGCACGCGCCCGACCTTTGAAGAACTGGTTGCGACTTTTGGATCGGCCACCTCTCGCCTGTACTTGCGGGCCGTTATCCGGCACATTACGCCGATCCAATATGAGGGCCTCAAGGTGCTTTTGATCGGCTGCGAGTACGTTGGTCGCGTGAGCATGCCCAACGCTTCGTCTTGATGCCCTTAAGAACTAAGAATGACCAAATCCCAATGACCAATGACCAAGGGTAAAGACGGTCACTGGTCTCTTTGCCCAGGGTGCGCGGTTAATCGCCGCGACCGCTCGGTAATATGTGTTACGCCTTCTGCGAATCACGACCCCAATCTACCAAACTAGAACTACACGATGACTAACGCATGATCAAATCGCTACGTCGCTCACGGCCTACGCATCGATTTTGCGTTGAAAGTTCTTAGTCGGTATGATCTTCCGCCTGACGCGAGGTGTTGAATCGTGGCTTGGATGCTGCGTGGCCTCACGCTGGTGCTGGCGGAGAGATGGCCATGGATGGCGATGCACAGGGGTTTGTCGATGGTTTGAAGGAGTGTTTCGCGGACCTCAAGGATCCTCGAAATGAGAGGTCCTGCGATCACTTGCTCTTCGATATTTTGGCTATCTCGGTCTTGTCGGTCGCGTGTGGGGCCGACGACTGGTGCGACATGGCAACCTTTGCCAATGTAAAACTCGATTGGTTGAAGACGTTCTTGGAGTTGCCGGGCGGAGCGCCGTCGCATGACACATTTCGGCGCGTGTTCGGGCTGCTGGAGCGTAATCAGTTTGCTGCGAACCTGTTTCACTGGACGAAGGCACTGCAAGAGGCGACGGGTGGGAAGTTGATTGCCATCGACGGCAAGACTCTGCGACGTACCTTCGCTAAGAAGTCGGGATTGAAGGCATTGCACTTGGTCACCGCGTGGGCGAGTGACAACAGCCTGACACTCGGTCAGATTGCCTGCGAGGAGAAGTCGAACGAGATTACAGCGATTCCGCAACTGCTTAAGCTTT
The DNA here is from genome assembly GCA_964519825.1 of uncultured Pirellulaceae bacterium. Lineage (GTDB taxonomy): Bacteria > Planctomycetota > Planctomycetia > Pirellulales > Pirellulaceae > CAZFLF01. The sequence goes on from CAZFLF010000491.1 coordinate 5,153, forward strand.
TGACCCTCAAAGGCTGCACCGTGACTATCGACGCCATGGGCTGTCAGACGGAAATCGTGGAGGAAATCCGCGAACTGGGAGCCCACTACGTGTTGGCGGTGAAAGACAATCAGCCCACGTTGCATGCGGACCTTCAGCAGGTGTTTGAGGAGGCACTAAATACCGACTTCGCCAACGTTCAACACGACACGCACACCACGAAAGAGACAGCTCACGGCCGAACTACCGAACGCACGTACCATTCGATCGAAATACCTCGCGACCATTCGCAAAGGCAAAAATGGCGCGACCTCCGAACGCTCGTGATTGCCACGAATTGCGTGATCAAAGATGAACAAGAGACGTGGGAGACGCGGATGTACATCAGCGACTTGGCCCCGCGCGCCAAGTCACTGGGTACGGCCATCCGAAAACATTGGGGCATTGAAAACGGCCAACATTGGGTGCTCGATGTGGCCTTCAGCGAAGACGCCGCCCGCCAACAAGA
>CAZFLF010000492.1:0-5625 GCA_964519825.1 uncultured Pirellulaceae bacterium
CAACGCGAACCATCCGCCCGCGGGAGCAATCGAGCGGGTATTGACGATCGACAAGCTGAACGAGAAGCTTCCGATTTTTACCAAGGAACGCCTGCCGAAGAACATCCTGGCGAAGAACATTTATCTGTTTATCTCAGGCTCTATCCCATTGTCTTCGGTTGCGGCCACGCAGGGTGGGATCGACATAACATTCAAGCCTGGCGAAACCGTGAGGACCTTGAATTCGTTTGTGGCAAATGACGTGGATGCTCCCATGGGCAACTTGCAGATCAAGATTCACGACACGAAGACTGTGATCGACAAGATGTTGCTTATGGAGCGGTATGTGTTGACCTGAGACGCGTTGGCGAATCCCAAACTGCCGGAGGGTTTCGACCAGATTAATTGCCGGCACATCAATTGAGTGAGTGGACGGGCGTCGGGATGCAAACCGGCGGAACCATCGGGGTCTACAATTGGTGCGGCACCGATGACCACTGGATCCGTCAGTACGACTCCTAGATTTTGGGTTCCATCCCCTAGTATTACTTCTTGGCCGATGCGAGCGATACGTATAAGTCGCTTGCAAAAACAAAAGACGCGACGGCTGCGACGTGCGTTCGGTCACGTCGGTCTGTCCTCCGCTATCGTAGACGCCTCCGAACCACGTTGGCTATCATGGGCGGGCCGCGAATTTGCCGATTGTGGCAGAGCCGTTTTTCGTGCCCAATCCGTTCAGCACTGTCGAAAGGCGTATCAATGTCGTCGTCCCCCGCTTCAGCGCAAGAACTAAGAAAACCCGTGGCAGCGACCGGCATTGAGGGTCTCGATGACGTGCTGGGGGGTGGCTTTAGACCGAACCGACTCTATTTGGTTGAAGGGGTACCGGGCTCCGGCAAAACGACGCTGTCGCTGCAGTTTCTACGGGAAGGGGTTCGGCTGGGAGAGGCGGTGTTGTACATCACGCTTTCGGAAACTCAGGAGGAGCTCCAAGAGGTCGCCGACGCGCACGGCTGGTCGCTCGATGGAATCACCATTCGAGAATTAGTACCCACAGAATCCTCACTGCATCCAGAAGAGCAGTACACAATGTTCCACCCCGCCGACGTGGAGCTTAGCGAGACCACGAAAACGATCCTGGCTGACGCGGAGAGGGTCAAGCCGGCGCGCGTCGTATTCGACTCGCTCTCCGAACTACGCCTCCTGGCCGGAAATCCGCTCCGCTATCGCCGGCAGATTCTCGCCCTTAAGCAGTTTTTCGCCGGTCGCCATTGCACCGTCATGCTGCTGGACGATTTGACTTCCACCGACCGGGACCTTCAGGTGCAGAGCATCGCCCACGGCGTCGTACTCTTGGAGCAACTCAACCCGGAGTACGGTGCGGAACGACGGCGGCTCAGGGTGGTGAAGTTTCGAGGCGTCAAATTCCGCGGCGGTTATCACGATTACAAGATTCTTCGCGGCGGGTTAGAAGTGTTCCCACGCCTGATTGCCGCGGAGCATCGCCAGCTCAAGCGGCTAGAGCGTCTGTCTAGCGGTCTCCAAGCGCTCGACCGTCTACTTGGCGGTGGTATCGAGCAGGGAACGAGCACGCTGATCGTGGGCCCACCTGGTGCTGGAAAGTCCACACTGGCCGCCCAGTTTGCGGCGGCGGCCGCCCAGCGCGGACAGCATGCGGCCATGTTCATCTTTGACGAAAGTCCAAATACTTTGTTGAGCCGCGCCACGGGATTGGGAATCAACCTCTCCGAGCACGTTCAGGCCGGCCAAATTACCATCCAACAGGTCGATCCCGCGGAGTTGTCGCCTGGTGAGTTTGCCCATGCTATCCGCCGGTCCGTCGAGAAGCAGAAGGCTGCGGTTGTCGTGATCGATAGCCTCAATGGCTACCTCGCCGCGATGCCGGAGGAGCGATTTCTTGTGATCCAGCTGCACGAGCTACTCAGTTACCTCGGGCAGAACGGCGTCGCCACACTGATGGTCGGCGCTCATCAAGGGTTGATTGGCATGCAGATGAACGCCCCTGTGGACGCGAGCTACCTCGCTGACGCGGTGCTCCTACTGCGGTACTTCGAGGATCGCGGCGAGATTCGACAAGCGATCTCGGTCATCAAAAAGCGCGGCGGGGAGCATGAGCGGACGATCCGCGAGTTTCGCCTCAAGCAGGGGGGCATTCAGGTTGGGGAACCTCTGCACGAATTTCGCGGCGTGCTGACGGGAATCCCTACGTTCGAGGGCCGCACGGACGCGTTCGCGAAGGGAGACCAAAAATGACGCTCTCTGAGCGCGACACGCTAAGTCTGCGGGTGACGATCTTGGCGCCCACTGGCAAAGATGCTGCTTTGACAGCAGCCGCCCTTAGCGAAGCAGCCATCGAATCCTTGATTTGTCCCGACATTGCGTGCGTGGAGCGGGCGATCGAAGAAGGAGCGGGTATCCTTCTTGTGGCCGAAGAGGCAATTGCCACTGGCGAATTACGCGCCTTGGCGGCGGTACTTTCCCGGCAGCAGCCCTGGTCCGATTTGCCGGTGCTCCTGCTGACCCGGTACGGGGCAGATTCATCAACGGTAATTAAGGCGCTACAAACTTTGGGCAACGTCACACTGCTGGAGCGGCCGGCTCGTCCGGCAACTCTTGTCAGTGCAGTGCGGACAGCGCTGAAAGCTCGCGAGCGGCAATACCAGGTCCGCGCGCACCTTGCTGAGCAGGAGCGGACGAACGCCGCGCTGGAGGAAAGCGAAAGCCGCTTGCGGGCGATCGTGCATCAGGCGATGGCAGGCATCGCGCAGTGCGACTTGGAGGGCCGATTCCTGCTCGTGAATAGGCGGTTTTGCGAAATCGTCGGCTATTCCCGTGAGGAATTATTGAAGCTCAGGCATCAGGACTTGACGCACCCGCTGGATCAAGAACGGAATGCGAGTGAATTTTTCCGCCACTTGGCGGAGCAAAGCGGCTATGTAATTGAAAAGCGGTACGTTCGCAAAGACGGTAGTGAAGTCTGGGTGCGGAACAGCGTCGCTGTGTTGTGCGACGCTGAAGGGAAGTCTCAGTCGATGGTGGCAGTCGTCATTGACGTTACCGAGAGCAAGCGCGCGGAGGAGCGGGTCCGGTTCCAGGCTCACCTCCTTGACGCCGTGGGCCAAGCAGCGATCGCCACGGATCCGGACGGGAAAATCATCTATTGGAATCACTACGCTGAAACGCTCTACGGCTGGACCGGGGCCGAAGCCTTGGGGCGCTCCATTGTTGAAGTCGTCGCCGACAGAACGATGAAAGAGCAAGCGGTAGAAATCATGAGTCTCCTCAGGGCTGGCCAGAGTTGGTCCGGAGAGTTTCTGGTGCGCCACCGCTCCGGAAGGACGTTCCCTGCCTTTGTTACCGACACGCCCATTTTTGATTCAGAAGGCTGTTTGCAGGCCATCATCGGCGTCTCAACCGATATCACCGAACGTAAACGGGTCGAAGAGGCGCTCCGAGACGCCGACCGCCGGAAGGACGAGTTTCTCGCCACACTGGCTCACGAACTACGAAATCCGCTGGCACCCATCCGCAACTCACTGCATATCCTGCGGCTTTCTAGCGGCATCGATCCGGCGACCGAGCGGGTCTGCGAAATGATGGAGCGACAGGTCGGGCATTTGGTGCGGTTGGTCGATGATCTTATGGAAGTGTCGCGCATCACGCGGGGCCAGGTTGAATTGCGGACGGAACCGGTGGAGTTGGCGGCCGTCCTTCGCAGTGCCGTCGAGGCGAGCCGCCCGCTCATTGAGGCGTCCGGCCACCAGCTTGCCATCTCGCTCCCTGCGGAACCGTTGATTATCAATGGCGACCCAGTGCGCCTTTCGCAGGTCTTTGCCAATCTGCTGAATAACGCAGCGAAGTATATGGACGAGGGAGGACAAATCTGGCTTGGAGCCAAACAGCAGGATGACACCGTGCTCGTTTCGGTACGCGACACGGGTATCGGTATCCCTGCCGAGATGCTCCCTCACATCTTCAAGATGTTCATTCAAGTGGACCGCTCGACACGTCAGGCCCAAGGAGGTTTGGGGATTGGATTGACGCTTGTGCGTACGCTCGTTGAGATGCACGGAGGCCAAGTTGAGGCCCGTAGCCTCGGAGTGGATCAAGGAAGTGAGTTTGTAGTTCGGCTTCCGTTGAGCAAAGAGGCCAGCGTTTCTGGAAGGAACACCCTCGACGCGCGTGCGCCGGTATTACCTAATCACCGCGTGCTGGTGGTGGATGATAATCGGGACGCGGCCGAGAGCCTTGGCTTACTGCTCAAGTTACTGGGAGCCGAAGTGCGAGTTGTCAACGATGGCCCTTCCGCCCTAGAGATACTCCCTTCGTACCGAGCGACCGTTGTGCTTCTCGACATCGGCATGCCCGGAATGGACGGATACGAAGTGGCGCGACGAATCCGGGAGCAGCCTGAATCGCGCGATCTCATGCTCATTGCACTTACCGGGTGGGGCCAAGAGGAAGATCGCCGACGCACCAGTCAAGCCGGCTTCGATCATCATCTGATCAAGCCCGCCGACATGACCGCCTTGAAATCGCTTTTTATGTCGTTACACAGCAGATGAGGTGGCGTATCAATCGCCGCATTTCGGTCAAAAGATCTTCGGTCACACCTGAATAGACAGTAACGAACAGACGAGGTGCCGGCGCGAGGGGCTGCTTATTACGTCAGAAGGGTCCACATTGCTACTACTTCCGGCACTAACAATCGACCAGGCGGTCGCGGAGAAAGTGCTGGACATTGGATTTGTCATCGCAGTTGGAACCTACGTAAAACCACTGTTGAAAAAGGCCAAAGCAGTGGCGAAGACCATCGGGACCGTGTCGGCCGATATGGGGGACACGGCGTGCAAAGTTCCACTTGCTTCGGCCTATATTGAGAAGGTCGAGACAGCCGGACGAATTGGCAAGAAGCGGAAAACGATCAAGTGTTGAACCGCGTTGCCCTGCCATGCAGTCATTTGCTCGAACGATCCCGATGAATCTGATCAGTCCCGCAGTTTTTGGAACGCATTCTTTGCTCGGAGCTGTCTGGCGGCTGGGAATGATCTGCAGGTAGACTGCGCGTATTCGTATGCTTACCTCTTCCTCCGATGACACGGTAGTAATACCCGCTCAGCGTGCCCGGTCACGGCGATTTCTGAGATTCTCTCTGTTTTCGTTTCTGCTGATCGTGTCGTTGATCTGTGTCTCGGTGTCGCACTTCCGTGTGACTAGCGAAAGTCGGAAGTTGAAGCAAGAGAACGACCGGCTCATGAAAGAGATGGGCTACCTGGTGATTCATGATCCAAACAAGATTTACATCCGGAGGATCGAGTCGCTTGACGATTTGACTTGGCGGTTTCGAGTTTACTTGCCGCCAAAGCAGCGTTACATGCTGAATACAAAAGCCAGTCGGCGCAGTTGGGGTGGAAACAGTATCGCGCAGCATGAAGAACAATTCACACTTACAGTTGCTCTTCGTCGCGAATTGAACGGCAAATGGCAAATCAAGACAACGATGCCCAGATCCGGCGGGGCTGGTGGAGCCGATTCTGAGATCGTAGACGAGCTAATGAAGTTGGAGTACCCAACCATTCTGCGCGAGGATCAAAAGGAGCTTGATGCTGATAAGCCGTATGATCT
>CAZFLF010000493.1:0-5615 GCA_964519825.1 uncultured Pirellulaceae bacterium
AGCAACTCATGATCGACCGGATATTGATCAAGCAGAAGGAGGCGATCGTGGGTGCGGAGCAGGAAGTCATCAAAGTCACGATCGAGGCGACGCGGAAGCAAGAAGTCGCCGTGATCGAAGCGAGTCAACGGCTGAAGGTCGCGGAGTTTGAATTGACCGCATCCCAGGATATGGCCGCCGCCGAATTGTCGCGCGGCCGCGCCGCGGCCGACGTGATCAAGTTTCAAAACGAGGCCGAAGCGGCAGGCTGGCGCAAATCGGTCGCGGCCTTTAGCGGCAGCGCTGAACAGTTTGCCCGCTGGACAATGCTCAAGAAACTCGCCCCGGCGTTTCGCCAAATTGTGGTCAATACGGCGGACAGTCCACTGATGGAGTTCTTCCAGGAATTCAACGCCGGGAAAACCCCAGCCACGAATCCGATCAAGCCGGCTGCGGCCGAAAATACCGCACAATAACGCACCCACCCGCAACCCTGCGGAAGGAGATCGAAAATGCGTCACTTACGCCTGGTTACTGGCATCCTGTTCCTGGCGATGGCCGCCGGACTGTTGATCGGCGGATTTCACTGGACGATCAATCGGATCTATGTGCCGCAAGGGACGAGCCTGATCTTGCGCTATAAAGGGCCGCTGATCATCGGAAATCCGGCTTCCGCCAAACCGGGACATTTCGCGCAGGATGACGAGATCGGTGTGCGAGAGAAACTGCTCGGACCGGGCCGGCACTTCTATTGTCCAATCTGGTGGGAACGCACGCTGGTCGATGATGTGGTGGTCAAACCGGGTGAAGTCGCGATCGTGACTTCCAAACTCGGTGAGCCACTCCCAGTGAACGAGTTCCTCGTCGACGGCGATATCGAAGGGACCAACCGTGCGCGGCACCAAGGCGTCTTACGCAAGGTCTACGGACCGGGTCGCTATCGCGTGAACACCTACGGATTCGTCCTGCGAACCATCAAGACGCAGATCGATGATGTCGGTCTGCAAAAGAAATACTCTGGCTGGGTCGACATTCCCTCAGGTTTTGTGGGCGTGCTCACACTACTCGCCGCGAATCCTCAGCAACAGCGGAAGGCGGGCATTCAAGACAATGTGCTGCCACCGGGCATCTATTTCATGAATCCGCGCGAAGCGCAGGTCGACATCGTCGAAATCGGATTCCGTGAAACCAGCATGGAGGTCGAGAAGCAAATGGATCGCGCCGGCAATATCGTCGTCGACGAAAGCAATGAGCCTTTGGCCATGCCCAAGTCGGGGATCGGGTTTCCTTCCAGCGATGCGTTCCACATTCAGATCGACTTCACCGCGATTTGGGGAGTGATGCCCAAGGAGGCTCCCCAGGTCGTGCGGACCTTTGGCAGCATCAATCAGGCTGAACAAAAGGTCGTGATTCCGCAAGCGGAGAGCATCTGCCGCAACAACGGGTCGAAAATGGGCGCTGTCCAGTTGCTGGTGGGAGAGACCCGCCAGCAGTTCCAAACCAACGTCACGGATGAGTTCGGTAAAGTGCTGAAAGAGAAACACATCACCCTGCTCTACGGCCTCGTTCGTCACGTTTACATTCCGCAGGAAGTGCGCGTGCCGATTCAGAACGGCTATATCGCCGAGGAGATGACGCTAACCCGCGAACAGGAACAAAAGACGGCCCGCACGGAAGCATTGTTGCGCGAAGCCGAACGAAAAGTTGAACTGGAAGGAGAACGCGTCCGGGTCGAAACCGAAAAGAAGGTGGCGAACACCACGGCCGAAGGTGAGAAAAAGGCCAAAGAAACAGATGCCGAAACCAAACAGATGGTCGCGGAAATCGATCGGAAGATCGCGGAGCTCGACGCCCAGAAGACCGTCAAGCTCGGCGAGGCCAAGGCCCAAGCGGATCTGCTCCAACAAGAAGCCAAGGCTCAGAAGTTTGAACTGGCTATCAAAGCGTTCGGCGATCCGGCCGCCTACAATAAGTGGGAATTCGCGAATGGGCTTCCGGAATCGATCGACTTGCGGCTGCTCTATGCCGGCGAAGGGACGCTCTGGACCGATCTCAAGAACGTCATGCCGACTTTGCAAATCCAGCCTCCGATCAAACCCGCTGACAAACCGGCAGAGACGAAGGTGGCCAAATAGCCGAGATGTGGTAGAAACTGACTCCGGTTCCGTCACTCTCCACATCACGAAGGAATCTCCATGGTCGCCGAACCGTTGCCGTTACGTGCCCGCACAAAGATTGTCGCCACGGTCGGACCGGCCTGCCGAGCGCCGGACAAGCTCGTCGAGCTGATTCGCTCCGGTGTCGACGTGTTTCGGATCAATATGGCCCACGGCAGCCGCGATCAGCACGCCGATGAGGTCGAGGACATCCGCGAGGCGGGGCGCGAAGTGGGACGTCCCGTGGGCATCCTGGTTGATTTGGCCGGCCCGAAGATTCGCTTGGGGGAGCTGTTCGCCGACCCGACTCGGTGCGAGCGTGGCGACGAATTTCAGTTCATACGCGGCGAGATATCAACCGGCCCAAAGACCTTCACCAGCAACTACGAACGGCTGATCGACGAGCTATCACTGGACGACACCGTGATGCTGGCCGATGGAACGGTCGGCATGAAGGTAACGGCCAAAGACGGCGATCGGGTCACCTGTCGCGTGACGGCCGCCGGAACGGTGCGGAGCCGACAGGGAATCAACTTACCGGGCGCCAAGCTGTCCGTGCCGGCGATGACCGACAAGGACTGGGAGGACGCCGAGTGGGCCGCCCAACGCGGCGTGGACTTCGTCAGCCTGAGTTTCGTGCGTACCCCGGCGGAAATCGTTCTGCTCAAGGAGCGGCTTCACGAGCTGGGCTCGTCCGCGATGGTGATCGCCAAGATTGAAAAAAAAGAAGCTCTCGACAATCTCAACGAAATTGTCGCCGCTAGCGACGGCGTGATGGTCGCGCGAGGCGATCTGGGGGTCGAAACGGATGTGGCCGAGATGCCCGTCGCTCAGAAGCGGGTCATCACCTGCTGCCAGCAGTTCCTCAAGCCGGTGATCGTCGCCACGCAAATGCTCGACAGCATGACCCATTCCGCGCGACCGACGCGGGCCGAAGCCACCGATGTCGCCAACGCGATCCTGGACGGCGCCGATGCCTGCATGCTGTCCGGCGAAACCGCGGTCGGTGAGTTCCCCAATGAAACGGTCCAGATGATGAACCGAATCATGCTCGCCACCGAGCGAGTCTTGTTCGACGCTCCGCCGAAGTCCCCGCCCATCGCCGCCATTGCTGGCGTCCACCCGATCACCACGGCGGTCGTCTATGGCGCGTCGCGAATCGCGTCGCAATTGTTCGCCCGTCTAGTGGTGATCGCGACGCGGCAAGGAGGCACAGCTCGGGTGAAGTCCAAGCTGCGCGATTTTATTCCGACCATCGGTGTCAGCGATAATGAGGTCACCTTGCGACAGATGTGCCTGTTTTGGGGAATCACGCCCCTGCACGTTCAGCAAGTGGCCAACGGAGGGGAGCTCCGTCAGTTCATCGTGAACTGGGGAAAAAAAGACGGCATGCTACGGAGCGGTGATCGGGTAGTGTACGTCACCGGCAGCGAACTGGCTCCCCTTGCGCACAACGCCGTGGTCGTGCATGAAGTCGAGTAACGAGAATTGCCAGCAAGCTATCGGCAATGAGTCGGCAAATTTTGCCTGGTCCACCGCCGCGCGGCCCGTGATGCAATCAAGTTGCAGCATTGCCGTCACGTTTTGCGCGTTAAATTTTCCGCGAATTGCCTATTACTGCTATTGACCCGCCGTGGTTCGGCCGATATTTATCGCGGCCTCTTCTGCCAAGAGTCCGGATGTATAGCGGGTGGCTAGAAGCGAAGCGTTTCACGTCGACATTCGTCAGCGTCAGCTTCCCTTCAAGAGTGCCCGACAAACTATTGGTCCAACCCCCGCGGCGAATTGAGTGCCGCGCCGGCGAGGACGCTTTTCCTTAAATCACCACAGGCGGTTGAGACTGACATACGACGTCCCGTCATTGGGACAAGGGATGTGCTGGTTTGGACTGCATGCGGAATACTCGTCTCGAACGCAATCACAGCGAACTAGCGAGTTAGGAGCAAGCTCTTCGACGGGTCGCTCCCTGGGCCGTCCAGAGGTGCGGGGGCGTTGTCGGCTAAACGAACAAGGAGAATCGCGTTGAAAGCGATCGCCAAATTGCTGTTGGGGTGTGTCACTCTCGCCACGGTCCCCGCGCTGTCAGCCCAAGCGGGCAGCGTCGGCATATTTCAGGGAGCGCTGGCGGCGTCACGCGCATTAGGTCAAACCGCTCAGGCCACGGATGCGGAGCGCAAACAAAGCGCCGAGCAGTGGCTGAAGCTGGCTCGCCAATCGCTCCGCGAGGGGAATCTCGAGCAGGCCTCGAAATACGTCGAGCGCGCCGAGAAGCTCAACGTCAAGTTCGATTCGTTCTTGGCGCGATTCGGTGACTCGCCGGAAAAAGTGCGCCGGGAGATCGCCGCTGCGCGTCCGGGTGGGACTTCAACCACACCTCCTAGCCAACGATTCAGTGCAGCGCGTCCCGAGGTCGATCGGCCGACGTTTAATGCCTCAGCTGCTTCCGCAACCGCGCCGACTGGTGATATTGCGGCCGGCTTTGCCAACGACTCCAAGGCCCGCGCCCAGCGATTCCTCGACAGTGGCCGCAATGCTTTGAGGCAAGGCGCGATCAACGAAGCAATCGCCTGGCGCCAAAAAGCGATTTCCGCGAATGCGTCGTTCGCACCTGGCGAATACTCCCCCTCCGATCTGGGCCGTGAGCTGCAACAAGCGGGCGTTGATCCGAACCGTTTATCGGTCAGCCCCCCGGCCTCACCGCTAAGTCAAACTCCGGGAGATCCGTCTCCCGTACGCCCGGCACGTTTGCCCCCCATCGACTCGGCACGTCCGATCGTTGGAGCGGGTGTCGCCGTCCCGGCGACTCAGGCTGTCAATCCGAAGGTCCCTTTGACCGCGAATCAGGCCAGCGCCAAAGCGGCGGCCATCCGTCTCGCCACCCAGGCACAGGCTGCGCTCGATCGCGGCGACTTGCAGGCCGCGAAACAGTTGTCCGATCAAGCCGAAGCGATTCGCGTCCCCGACGCAGCCTTTGGCGACGGTGAATTGCGTCCTTGGGAAGTTGGCTTGCGCGTCCAGAGCGCAATCAATCATCGGATCGGAGTTCAACCGGCGGCCAATTTTGAACCGGTACCCTCTGTGGCAGCGGACAAAGGCTCGCCAGGACGCTACCCGGTGGCTCAAGGAGTGTACGATCCCAGCGCCGATCGCTCACGCAACGTCCTCGTGCAAGACCAAGTTCCGACACCGGTCGACAACCCGCCCGCGGAGGCCCAACCGGAATCGCCCGGTCTGCAGTTGTATCAACAGGGTATGGCGGCGTTAGCAGGACAAGATCGAACCGCGGCGCTGCAAGCCTTTCGTGAAGCATGGAAGTACGAACGCGAACTGCCGAGCGGAGTTCGGCAACAACTTCGCGACAAACTGAGCCTGCTCAGCCAGGCCAACCCGCCGGATGCGTCCGGCACGCGAGCCCCGTCTCCTCTTGAAGAAGTCGCTTCGACGCAGCATTTGGTGTTTCAGAAGCTGCACCGCGAAATA
>CAZFLF010000494.1:0-5614 GCA_964519825.1 uncultured Pirellulaceae bacterium
ATTCAATGCTTAGAACCTGTCCAAGTTCAACGTCGTAGGATGGGCACTCTTGCCCGTCTCGTAGACAAAAGCGACGGGCAAGAGTGCCCATCCTACAAAACACAGTGCATTAATTGGACAGGTGCTTAGCCGCTACGGCGCCGCGAGTACGTAGGCTACCTTCGTCGGATTATTGAGACCCACAAGTTCAGCGAGCACATTCCCATCCGCCGAAACGTGGATCACTCGGTGATTATCGGTATCCGCTATATAAAACGTCCCGTCCGGCAAGTGCACGGCTCCATTGGGTGCATAAACTGTGTTGATGCCGGAGAATTCCGTGGACGCCTTGGATAACGACAAACGAGACGAAGGATCCACACGCAATTGGGGCGAGTTTGACAAAGAGAGGACGACATCGAACGGCAGTCTGAGGTCGGACCGCGGACCAGGGGCGCTGATCACGAGGGTTCTGTCTTCCGTCAGCCAATCATAGATCCACACACGGTCCGCATGCTCTTCGGTGATGAGGACGTGGAATTCGTCGATGAATCGCACGTCATTGGGGAAGTATGCCGGGATCTGAAACACGTTGCTTCCGGTGCTAATTGACTCACCGACGATGCGGTGACCATAGGTATCGGCAACCACCACCAGGTCACCATGGAGATCGGCCCACCGGGGCCACATAAAGGTTTGCTGAGATATCCACTCCCACCCTTGCTGCGTATTCCAGATACCGACGTACGATATGTCGGTGTTGGTAAACCAGGAAACCAACATCCGCTGTGCGTCGAGGGGATTCGCAAACTGCAGAACGTCAGTCGCCGCCAAGTCGACGTGTACGGTACGTTTCAATACTCCCGTGTCTGCATCCAGGATGCGGATTTCGTGCGCGCCGGCAACGACGACGTCGTTGTCTAGCACTGCAATGGCACCGGTCGGCGATTCCTGAACGTGCCGCCATGCCGTTGATCCGTCTACATTGATCCGTTCGACGACCTTACCAAAGTCGCTGTTGACGATCAGCGCATAGGGCAAGCCGGGTCCAATGAGTTGGCTGGGACTGGGTGTGCGGTAGTCAGCTTGAGTGGTGCCAATCTCCGGCACGAAGTGCGCAAACACGGGATCAGACGGTGCAGCGACATTAAAGGTGACGAGCACGCTGCGTTGGCTTCCATCGGTTTCAACAACTCGCAGCACTGCGGAATCTTGGCCCACGAAACCCGGGTTGGGCTTGTACGTTTGAAATTGAATACCATCGCCAGGCTGCAGAGTTCCATGTTGAGGCTCCTCGACGAGGATGACTTCAGAAGCTGACGCGAGGGGTTCCGCAAGCGAACCCGGCACGGTGAAACCGAGCATCGCATCGCTTACTAAGCTGAAATACAAGCTCTTGGAGAAGCTCCGGCAACTTCCATCCTGAGCTAGTGTGGGTAACGAGCAATGTTGCAACGACTGAACGTAATCCGGACCGACAGTGACTCGAACCGTAAGATCGCCTTGCGGTACATCAATGACCACCTCAGACTCTTCATGTGTAATGTCCAGAATCGGAATTGCGTCTTCTAGAATCTGGATTCGAGCGGATGATTCCGATCCGAGTGGGCTCCAGTTAATCTTGATGGACTGCGGTGATACCTGTTCCGTATACAGCCGATACGATGGCAACGGTGCGCCGATGATCAACTTCCCTTTGCGCCACGGTTCACCGGATGCAGCATGTTTCACGACGTACTCACCAGGAGGAAGGAGTCCCAGGACATTCAAATTCGGACCATAAATCCAATAGTCCCACACAACCTCTTGGGTCCGAATATCGGTAATCACTACCCGCCGTGGCAATGGACCCTCGAATTCAAGAACAGGATCGAACGTCTCGATTGACGTCAAACTGTTTGCCACGGCAAGATACCGCGGCACCTCACCAAGCGCCGCGTGTTCCACAATGTAGTTTCCCAGTGCCAAGGACGTCAGGTCGAGCACGCTCGTCGTCTGGTCTAATTCAAGCGCGGTCTGTCCTGTCGCAGGATCAAACACGCGAACGTGACGCGGGAGGCTTCCAGTTAGCGTGACTGTTCGATCAACGGCGGGCGCTGCCAAGACCGGTGCAAGAATGACCTGAAAGTCAATGGATCCCGCGGGCGCTGACAGGATTGTCTCCTCGCCCGCTACCGCGGAATCGTAGAACACATCGTCCCTCAGAACCCCGCGCAAGCGAACATTCGCATGATAGCCCACGAAGCCCCAGTTGACGTGTACTAAATCTCCTTCGAGACGCTCGAAGTACAGACGGTAGGAAGGGACAGACGCACCCACTCGCAATTCTCCGACTCGCCAGTTTTCTCCCGAGGCAGCGTGATGAATGATGTAGTTCCCTTCAGGAAGCAGGTCAACAATGTGCACCTGTGAGCGGTAGATCCAATGATCAAAAACTTCCTGCATCGTCGTCGCATCCATGATTCGTAGCCGGCGCGGCATTTGCCCATCCAGAGAGAGACTCGTTTCGCCCTGGAGAATACTTGTATCTCCAATTGAAGCGCTCATGGACCGGTATGATTCGCCCACGCCTGCATGTTGCAAGAGATAGTCACCATGGGGCAGAAATCCCAAATCAAAAACCTTTTGCGTCGTTTCCCCTTCGAAAACGACAACTCCTGCACTCGTCTCGATGATTCGCACCCGACGTGGCAAGTTACCGGACAGAGAAACGTGTTGGCTATCGATAGAAACGGGCGCTTCGCTAAGTGTCTCCTGTCCGACGGATGGATTACCTAGTTCGATGGTCACCGCGGATTGGCCCGGTAGCATCACTTCGACTGTAATTTCGCCAATGGGGACGTTCGTCCGCAACTGACTTGCGCTCTCATCCAGATCGACGATCACCGTATCATCCTGTGTGACGCGCGTATGCAACGTGGCATGTGAACCAAGAGGGCCCCAGTCGATCAGCAGAGTTTGGTCTGAGTGCGCTTCGACATAGAGGCGATAAGAAGGGAGGTTGGCTCCGATCGTGAGCTTACCAGCCTGCCAGTTTTCCCCAGACGCGGCATGTTGGACTTTGTAGTTCCCCACCGGAAAGGTTCCCACGACATCGAGCGTCGACCCGTAAATCCAGTTGTCCCAGATTGTATTCCCGCTCGATTCATCGATGATTCGCACCCGTCTGGGCAACGCGCCCTCCAGCGTCAGCGACAATGAACTGGTGCGCACGCCCGAAGAGTCCTTCGATACCGCCAATATGCGGATGGACTCACCAGTGGAGGCATGTCGCAGTAGGTAATTTCCCTTCGGAAGAAAACTCAAATCAACTTCTGATTGAAGTAACTCATGGTCGAAAACCATTTGACCGTTCATCGTGTCAATGATTTGCACCCGACGCGGCAATGTCCCGGACAGAGTGATTTTACTTGTACTTGGGATCGGAGTTCCCACACTCAGGACCTGCGCCGGTTGTCCCGGTACCGCGATCTCGACGGTGATTACTTCGGGCGGCACTGTTAAACGGAGCTGGCTCCCGTTCTCATCCTGATCGACGATCAAGGTGTCTTGCTGGGCTACGCGAACGTGCGCAGTCGAATGCGATCCCAAGTTTCCCCAGTCCATTAGCAGGGTTTGGTCCGACTTCACTTCAGCGTATAGGCGATACGAAGGAACGTTGGCTCCGATCCTGAGTTTACCCGTTTGCCAGTTTTCTCCCGATGCGGCATGTTGGACTTTGTAGTCCCCCACCGGAAAGAGTCCCACGACATCGAGCGTCGACGCGTAAATCCAGTTGTCCCAGATTGTATTCCCGCTCGATTCATCAATGATTCGCACCCGTCTGGGCAACGCGCCCTCCAACGTCAGCGACGATGAACTGGTGCGCACGCCCGAAGAGTCCTTCGATACCGCCAATGTGCGGATGGACTCACCAGTGGAGGCATGTCGCAGTAGGTAATCTCCACTCGAAAGCCAACTCAAATCAACTTCTGATTGCAGTAACTCATGGTCGAAAACCATTTGACCGTTCATCGTGTCAATGATTTGCACTCGACGCGGCAATTGCCCGGACAGAGTGATTTTACTTGTACTTGGGACCGGAGTTCCCACACTCAGGACATGTGCCGGTTGTCCCGGTACCGCGATCTCGACGGTGATTACTCCGGGCGGCACTGTTAAACGGAGCTGGCTCCCGTTCTCATCCTGATCGACGATCAAGGTGTCTTGCTGGGCTACGTGAATGTGCGCAGACGGATGCGATCCCAAGTTTCCCCAGTCCACTAGCAGGGTTTGGTCCGACCGCACTTCAGCGTATACGCGATACGAAGGAACGTTGGCTCCGATCCTGAGCTTACCCGTTTGCCAGTTTTCTCCCGATGCAGCATGTTGGATTCTGTAGTCCCCGACCGGAAACATCCCGACAACGTCGAGCATGGATCCATGAACCCAGTTGTCCCACACCGATTGCCCGCTCCCTTCCTCGCGAATCCGCACTCGTCTGGGAAGTGCTCCTTCCAGGAGCAAACTGGTTGTTCGCGTGTCGACGCCTGTCAAATCGACCAACAGACTACGTGATCGAGTTATGCCACTGGGAGCGGTATGCCGCAACAGATAGTCGCCGGGCGGCAAGAACGAAGCGTCGAATTTCTGTTGCGAGGTCTCACCGTCAAATACTTGTTCTCCCGTGCTTGTATCCGTAATCTGCAATCGCTGTGGAACGTTGCCGTCAAGCATAACGAGGAAGCTGGTCAGGTCTGACTCCACGTCAGCATCGTTGGTGCAGGAATCGGAGTTGACACTGACGTCGGACGCTCCAATCAGCCCCGAGGTATCGGGTTGCACCACGACGCCGGAGGAACCCGATGGGATACAAAGCGGCAACCGCGGTTCACAACACTCAAAACTCAGGCGCCGATGGGACTGACGACGCGTAGCGCGCATCTTAGCTAGGAATTGCCAGAACGAAGAAACGCGAAGAAGCATGCAGCAAGCTCCCGGCAAAGATGAGAAGAAGGTGCCGTCGTGCTTTGGACCTTGCAGCTTAGTGCCGATCCATTGGCTCGCTGTGTGGACCGAAGTCAAACTTCAAACTAGTCTCAACGATGTTCCTGTCAACGAATCAGGCTGGCAATCTGCGCAGGCTTTGCCGGGGGAGCGAACTCGAGCGTTTCGGCAAGAAAATGGACTGCGATCGGGTGTCGTATTCGCTACAAGTCGCACATTCAGTTTGTCCTCCTTATACTCTGGACCTTCTGGTCCTTTCGACGAAGGAGGTTTGCCGTGACGATTCGTCATCTATCCGTGCCGGTCCTGATGTTGTTCGGTCTCGTAGTTCTGAGTTCAGCGAACGCACAAGACAAACCGTTCGGTCTTTCGCAGCGTGTCTTGTGGACGACGTCGCGAGTACGTGGTACGCCGGAACCGCCATCGCCGTACCGCACCGAACGGGCGTTCCCGCAGTTGAAATTCAACGAGCCGCTGGAAGTAGATGCAGCCCCGGGCACAGATCGACTGTTTGTTGCGGAACGCTATGGAAAACTCCTCTCGTTCGTGAACCGGCCCGACGCCGATCGGGCAGATCGGTTTCTCGATTTGGGCAAGGTGATCTACGGCTTCGCGTTCCACCCGAAGTTTGCCGAGAACGGCTATGTCT
>CAZFLF010000495.1:0-5613 GCA_964519825.1 uncultured Pirellulaceae bacterium
CGCGGGCTGCTGGTACCAGCCATCCTTGGTGAGCAAATCGAGTCGCTTGTCGCCATCGACATCTCCCACACCTAGTCCGTGCCCAAACGGTTTAGGCGCCTTGCGATCCGCGGAGGCCGCATGAAACTGCCACGGCCCGAAAGGCTGTTTTGGATCGATCGTCGCATAGCCCCACGCGCCGTCGTGTGTGCAGACAAGTTCCGGCCGATCGTCGCCGACGATGTTGGTGAAATGGGGCGATTCGTTCGAAACCTGGTCGAAGACTTGATGCTTGGGCCACGGCTTGTCGAATCCTTTGTCGGTGGGATTTTCATAGACAAAGGCTGGTGTGCCGGGAAAGCCGGCAGTCAACACATCGTTCCAACCGTCGCCGTTGAAGTCGTAGACCCACGAGAAGAAGTTATCGGCGTACCGTTCACGGGGCTGGGCTTTGGCAGGATAGATTTCGCGTTTGGTCTTGAAATCCGGACCGGCGAACCAATACGGACCATGCACGACGTCCGGTTTGCCGTCGCGATTCAGGTCGCCGGCATTGGCCCCCTCCGAGTAATAGACGTCGGTCAATGGTTGTCGCTCGAAGCGATGCAACGCCCATTCTTCGTCGGCCGCGAACACACTCGGCGTCCCGCACAAACTCAGCAAGGTGACAATCGGAGCAAGCCGGTGACAGATGTACATAATCCACTCCTGAAGAAACTCTGGCCGGGGCACGGCAGACCTGACTGGAAGAAACCGCCCGCGTGCCCAGAGTAAATGCGTTACGCGGCGTATGCAACAAGGCCACGTTGGTTCGTAGCCGTCGTGCCCGCCGTCACGACCGTAGCGGTCACGCTGCCGTGACGGGGCTTGTCGCGCGATGGGACGTATGGGCCCTATGGGACTTATAGGTCTCATATGTCCTATCCGTCCCATCGGTCCTATGGAGCGTTTCGTCACGGCAGCGTGACGGCTACGGTCGTGACGGCTACAAAGCAGCGACGATGGCGGCGGGGTCGAGCGGGTCGACAAAACGGAGTTCCTGATCGGCCTGCAACAGCTTCCAAACCGACTCGGCTGGTTGCTGTGCCGCACGAATTTCGTCGCCGGTTAACGCTCTTCCTCCCCCCGTGACACCACCCGCCAGGACGACTCGCCGCGGTGCGACGAGAGACACAAGGTGTGGAATGTCGCCGACGTCGCGGAGAATGCCGGGCGCGAGAATGCCAAGTCGCTGTCCTTCGTACGGAACGTCCGTGACAAAGCTCGAGAGCATATTGACCGCGGCGACGCGCTGAATGCGGTCATCGAGGGCTGCGGCACAGACGGCGACAACCCCGGCCGGACCAACTCCGACGAGCGCAATGTCCGCCGGCGGCTTCGCCTGGAGCTTGCCGATCGCGTCGAGCGTGCGGCGCACGTCAATGACCCACTGCCCCAACAGCGGTCGGCCGATCCACATCGACCATTCGGCCGTGTTGTGATCCGGCGCACGCCCGATTTTGTCTCCGGAGTAAGCCAGTCCACCAATCGCGCGCAGGTCCAGTGTTACCACACTCCATCCTGCACGACGCAATTCCGTGGCAATCGGCTGGGCGGCGGCATGCTCAGCCCCTTCCAAGTCCAGCAGGACCGCAACGCGATCACCGGTCGCTGGCTCCTGTTTCGCAGTCAGCGTCAGGCCCGGTTCAGGGTGAAATTCAATGGTGCGATGGGCACCATCTGCCGCCGGAGTGACGCGCTCATCGAGCGCGGACTCGGGAGGACGACCTCCAAAGGTTGTTTCCAGCAAAGTTCGTCGCAACTGCTCGGATTGCTTATTCCACTCCGCAGCGCTGCTGGTAACCGTCCGATTCGTCAAAAGGCGGCGGGCTTCGCGGGCTGCAAACTTGGGGATTGTGACAAAATCGTCGGGGCGCGATTCACCTGGGAAACAACGCAACGTTTCCGGATCTTCCGTTTTCATTTCCGGATCTGGCAGCGGCGAACCATCTCCTTCATTCGCCAAATGGCGTTTCATCCAGCCGTACATGGCTTCGCGCATTGCCCGGCTGTAATCGTGTGGCGATTCAAAGATGGCGTGCCGCAACTGATCTGTTTGCCCATACAGACGAAATACCGGCTCGGCGAAGCCCAGCGACTTCTTCGCCTCCGCGACCGAGAACTGCGGAGCATCGCGGGTCGCGTTCACGACCATCAGCCCACGCGGCGCGGTCGATGCGAGCACGCCCCATTCTTCAGTGAATCGCAACGCGCCCGGCACCACTTCGCACATGCAACACGCCGCGCCGAGGTACGACTGGTAGGTGCCAACGGAACAGACCGGCACGACTGCCTGAAATCGTTCGTCCATCGCGCCGGCGTACATGGTCTGGTTACCGCCGCCGCTGGCGCCTGTGATTCCAATCCGTTCGCCATCCACTTCGGAGCGGGATCGCAAGTAGTCAACGGCCCGCATGTTTTCGTAGACCTGCAATCCCGACAAGGGTAGGCCAACCGGAAACAACGTCGCTCCGGTCATTTCTCCGTGGTATTCGCCAAGCGCCTTGCCGATGCCACGTTCGCCCGCGCCAAACGCGTCGACCGCCAATACGAAAAAGCCATGTTTGACCAGCCCGATGCAGCGCGATTGGACTACTGGGTCCTGTTTCGCACCGCGCCAATGACCATGCACGCCCAGAACGGCAGGGTGTCTGCCAGGCTTTGCCGGAATGTAGGCGTTGGCGGTCATCCAGACGCCGGGTCGAGTTTGAAAGATGATCTTCTCAACGCGGTATCCGTCGCGCGGCAACTCGCCGAGCTTCTTGGCATCCAGGGGACACGATTCGGTCGGAAAGCCACCCCACGCAGTTGCCAACTGCCGGCGTAGCGCGGCTCGCTGTTCGTGCCATTGGTCGAGCGATTCCGGCGCGCGGTCGTGCTGATGCCATGCCGCGGACTGAGCGCGGACAAAGTCCAGAAACTGCCGACCACTGTTCGCGGGCTGCTGGGCCATCGCCGGAGAGACAATGATTGTCAGGCAAAACGCGACCAATTGGTTCGGTTTCATACTTTCGAGTTCCTACGTCCAATGAAGTGTAGTCGGGATGGTAACACGGAAAGCCGGCACGTTCCAACCGTCGGTCTTGCCAGCGACCCAATGTAGTGCCAGCGTCTCGCTTGGACCGGCACAGGCGGGACGCTTGTGCTACGAAAGATGCGTGCAGGCCGCAGCCTGGCTTTGTCGACTGCTTTGAATGAACGGGAATCCATGCCAGAATCCAGGAATGACGAACCCAGCATTCGACACGCTGCTTGGCGAGTTTGAACGAGCAATTAAGGATTGCCAGCGTCTGTATTTGTCGAGTGCGCAATTGTGCGTGCAGAAGTTCACCGGTTTCATTCCCGGTTCACCGGAGCGTTTCCATGAGTTGATGGAGGACTTGCACAAAGGCGTGCTGATCAAAGTCTACGTTACCGTCGTGCAAGCCGACACGCGGTGGGCGGCAGAAGAAAAGCGGCTCGCCGAACGACTGTTTCAGCACCTCTGGCCGGGTGGCGTTCCGGGCGGCAAGCTGCGGGAAACCGCCAACCACGTATTTCGCGAGGCCGGGCGGCTTAAGTGGCTGAGCCTGGTGCGGCCGTTTCAGCAGATCGTTCCGCTACGCGATCGGGCCGGAGAGTTGGAATCTCTGATCGAACGAATCGCGCTGCTTGTCGCGCGGGCTGACGAGGAGCCGACCGCCAATGAATTGGCCGCAATCCGTTCCATGCAACAAGAGATCGGACTGTATCTGCACCCGGTCGATCAATTGGCGGACGCGCCGACTTCGACGCCGATCGCTCGCGGCAAAGAGGCTATTCAGCAACTGCAACGGGAATCGCGGGACCTGCGTGAGACCTACACGATCGACGAGCCCGCCTTCGCCGAACCCGTGCAGACTGGCGAGGAACGACTGAGTGAGGCGCTGGCTAGTCTCGATCGACTGGTTGGCTTGCAGCACGTGAAGCAAGAGATTTGCACGCTGACGAATTTCCTCAAAATGCAGCAGCAGCGCGTGGCGGCCGGCTTGCCCAAGACGAAACTGAGCCTGCATCTGGTGTTCAGCGGTAACCCGGGAACGGGCAAGACGACCGTTGCGCGAATCGTTGGCCAAATCTACGGCGCGATGGGGATCTTACAAAAAGGCCACCTCGTCGAAACCGACCGCAGCGGCCTGGTCGCGGAATATGCGGGACAAACCGGACCCAAGACCAACAAGAAGATCGACGAGGCGTTGGACGGAGTGCTGTTCATCGACGAGGCGTACAGCCTGGTCGATGAGTCTGGCGATGATGCCTATGGCCGCGAAGCGCTCCAGGCGCTGTTAAAGCGCATGGAGGACAATCGCGATCGACTGGTCGTCATTCTCGCCGGCTATTCTGGCGAGATGGACCGGTTGCTTCGCGAGAATCCAGGGTTGACGTCCCGCTTCAATACGCAGCTGACTTTCGCGGATTATTCACCGGGCGAATTGGGACACATCTTCGGCAGCTTCTGCGAGCAGAATCACTACGTTGTCCCCGGAGCGACGCAGTTACGGGTATTGCTCGGCCTCCGCTGGTTGTATCAGCAGCGCGACGAGCGGTTTGGGAATGCCAGGCTGGTGCGGAATGTATTTGAGACGGCGATCCGCCGACTGGCCAACCGGATCGTGGGCGTGTCATCGCTAACGAAGGAGATGCTGACGACGTTGGAACCGAACGACGTCGCCCTGACGGAAGTGCCAGCTGAAGTTTGGGGCCTGGCGGACGACGACCGTTTGCGGTTGCGCATCGCGTGCGTCGGATGCGGGGACGTGAGTGCCGCGCCGGCGAGTTATCTCGGCCGCCGCGTACGCTGCCTACGCTGTAAGGAATTATTCGTCGCCTCCTGGGGTGAACCGGACGAAATCAGCAAGCCGGGTGGATAGCCGCTGTTGCATCCGGCGGTTTCTGAGTAAAGTTTTGCAGCACGCCGCAGCCTATTCCCCGCGCGGGCTCGAGCGAGGCATTTTCTCTCCTGCAGTGGATAGAGTGTCCAACCGACGACCGTGCCCATCGAATTGATTGGAAGGAGATTCAAAATCATGAAGGCCAATCTTCCTTTAATGATTGCTTCGATCATGCTAACCGCCGTCTCGTGGGGGATTTACGGTCCGGTCTTGCATTGGGGACAGAGCGCCATGGGAGGGGGCAGGTTCCGGCCGTTCATGTGTGTTGGAATCGCCTACTTTGCGTTGGCCATAGTGATTCCAATCGTGCTGCTCACATTGCAGGGATGGGAATCGGATCCAAAGTATGACTGGACGATGAAAGGGGCATTTTGGAGCCTGGCCGCGGGGAGCGCAGGAGCCGTCGGTGCGTTAGGAATTATTTTCGCGTTCACCTATTCGGGTGGACCGACCTCGAAGGCCGCGATCTTCGTCATGCCGTTGGTGTTTGGGTGTGCCCCGGTTGTCAACACACTGTTCATGGTGACCATGTACAACCTGTGGGGAAAGATCAACCCATTCTTCGCCGCCGGTCTGATCCTGAGCGCGTCGGGCGCATTCATGATCTTGTTGAATGCTCCCAAACCCGAAAAGCCGGAAAAACCTGCCAGCTCTAAACCGGCGGCCGCGGCGACCGAGGTGGTCG
>CAZFLF010000496.1:0-5612 GCA_964519825.1 uncultured Pirellulaceae bacterium
TCTGGAAGACGTGGAAGAAGTCTCCGCGATCATCCAAAACTTGCTGGCCAAGTATCACCCCAACAAGGACTTTGCAGTCGTCGTGCCCAAGGAATTGCTGCGCCAGGCGGAATTGCTCCGCATGATGTTCAACTTGCTCCTCGTGCTCATCGCAGGGATTTCGCTCGTGGTTGGTGGAATCGGAATCATGAACATCATGTTGGCGACTGTCACGGAGCGGACGCGTGAGATCGGTGTGCGCCGCGCGTTGGGTGCCAAACGGGCCGACATCATTCAACAATTCGTGGCTGAGGCAGTGGTGTTGACGGGCGTTGGCGGCGGTTTGGGGGTCGGACTAGGTTTCTTGTGTGGCCCCACGGTTAGCCTGGTGCGCGAGACGATGAAGGAGTTGTTTCCCGCCATGATCGCCACACTCCCTCCCACCATCCTGCACCTCGAACCGCGCATTTCTCCCTGGTCCATCTTCGCTTCGCTCTTTATTTCGGTCGCGGTTGGCGTTGTGTTTGGTATCTATCCCGCGTTTCGCGCGGCATACATGGACCCCATCGAAGCCCTGCGGCACGAGTAGCCACAAGCACCATGAAGATCCGGCATTGACTGCGGGATTTTCATGGTACTTGCCCAACGCGGCCGCCGCATCGGCGTCGAATGCAAGCGAGCGGACGCCCCATCGCTCACCGCGTCCATGCGCATCGCCCTGGCCGATCTGAAGCTCGACGAACTTCACGTCGTGTATCCCGGCGAGAAGCGCTATGCGCTGACCAAGAAAATCGAGGTCGTGCCGTTGGCTCAGCTTGTGAATGCGAAGTGAGCTTCGTCGTTGGCGGTCCCAATGCAGCCGCAACACGGCCGCTCTGGCTGTCCGGTGCGAAATTCTCGCTACAATCGTGCGACATTTGGTCGAGCAATCGCGCGAACATTGATCGAACAAGGAGGCACGCTTCATGTCGCCAGTCGTCAACCAACTGTGGCAGGTCTTGGAGTCGTTGGGTGAGTCGTCGCAGTTCTGCACGGCGGGGAGCCTCTCGCCCGTGTTGCCGGGATTGGACGTCGAGGGGATCGGAAACGTCGGAGTGCCGATCTCCGCGGCGGATGCGCGGCGGCTCATCGAGCGAGCGTCCCAGGCCCCGTACGGTCGCGGCGAACAGACGATCGTGGATACGAACGTGCGGCGTGTCTGGCAGCTTGAGCCGCAGCGATTCGCGCTCCGGAATGCCGCATGGAGCGCATTCATGGACGGAATCGTCGAAACGGTGCGCAAGGAATTCGGCATCGACAAGAAAGTCGGGCATGAACTCTACAAGCTGCTAATCTACGAGCCGGGGAGCTTTTTCGCGCCGCACCGCGACACCGAAAAGACGCCCGGCATGTTTGCGACCCTAGTCGTCGGTTTGCCCTCGCGGCACGAGGGCGGGACACTGATCGTGACCCACGACGGTGAAACGAAGCGGATTGACTTCGGCGGCGACAAGTCCGAGTTCGACATCCAATATGCCGCCTTCTACGCCGATTGTCGGCATGAGATGACGCCCGTCACGTCCGGCCATCGCATCTGTCTCGTTTACAACCTGGCGATCACGAAGCAGGAGGAGCAGCCGTCCGCGCCGGTCAACAGCCAAGCGGTCGACGCAATCGCGGAAGTGCTCCCCCAGTTTTTCGCGGACGATACGCTCGACAAGGTCGTCATTCCCTTCAAACACCAATACACCGAGGCGGCGCTCGATCCGCGGGAACTCAAGGGAGCGGATCGTTCTTACATGGCCGTGCTTTCGCGCGCCGGCGAACGGCTCGGGTATCAGGTCACTGTCGCGTTGCTGACGCACCATCAATCCGGAAGTCCGGACTACAACACGATCAGCGATTCGCGGTCGCGGCGCCGATATCGCCGGTTTGACGGCGGCCTGGACAGCGACATCTCGGGCGAGGATCAGGATGCACAGTTCGAGGATGTCTTCGAAGAGAGTCGGTCGCTGGACGGTTGGGTCGATCCGCAGGGCCGCCAGCCGCCATTCGGAAAAATGAGGTTCGCGAAAGAGGAAGTTGTCGCTAACGATGCCGAGGATGCCTGGTTGTACACGCAGGAAATCCACGAGGCGACCGGAAACGAAGGGGCCACGATGGAGCGTTGGTATCACCAGGCGGTCGTGGTGATTTGGCCTCGCGAGCGGCACTTTCGCATCCTGGCTGGCGAGGGGCCGGAACACGCCGTGCCTGCACTGGAAGAGCTGGCAGCGGCGACGGCCGAGCCGCTGGAAG
The DNA here is from genome assembly GCA_964519825.1 of uncultured Pirellulaceae bacterium. Classification (GTDB taxonomy): domain Bacteria; phylum Planctomycetota; class Planctomycetia; order Pirellulales; family Pirellulaceae; genus CAZFLF01. The sequence continues at coordinate 2,257 of CAZFLF010000496.1, forward strand.
ACGCCAACTGCCGCGCGTTCGCGACCGAGATCGTCGGCCACTGGAACGGGCCGAAGCAATCGTATCCTCCGCCCAAGCAAACTTCGCTGACGTCGCGAATGCTCGCGCAGCTCGACCGCATGGGCGCCGCCGACTTGGCCGTTTGCTTCGTCCACGACGTCCTGCCGACTGACAGCGACGGCAACGAAGGACCGGTCCTGGCTCGGCTCGGCAGCCGTTTCGGTTGGCAGCCGCTCGCCAAACCTTTGCAACAATTCCTCGCGCGGCAGACGCCGAAGGATTACTGGTCGAAACTCGCAAAGCCGGTGACGATCTTTGAGGGATTGTGTTGCAGCCCGCCAGCCATGACCGACGAACGCCGTTCGGTTTGCATCGCGCTGGCGGACGAGTTGTTGAGCACAATCGAGCGCTGGGACGCTGGCCGAGATCAAGATTACTATCAGCGGGAATCACGGACGGGGATCGTCGAGTCGGTATTCCGATCGTTCCATGCCTTGGGAGAAAGCGACCGGCTCGAAGGATTCGTGACGTATGTGCTTGGCGCCCCGAAACGCTACGAATTGCACGAAGTGCTGATTCCGGCGGTGAAGGCGATACTCGCTGCACTGGTCCCCGGTTCGCCGGACCGCAACAGCGTCGACCCATTGCTGCAACACTGCCTTGCCGAGCTGCGGACCGCAACGGCCGCACCGATCGAGCCGCCAGTCGATTGGTCCCGCGCCGCAAACATCGACTGCAAATGCGGCGACTGCCGGGAAATGGCTCTGTTTCTCCGCCATCCAACCGAGCAAGTCCACAAGTTCCCGCGCCGCAAGGAACTTCGCCAGCACCTGCACGCCCAGATCGACAAGCACCGCCTCGATCTCACGCATGTCACGCTGCGAACCGGCTCGCCGCAGACGCTGGTCTGCACCAAGAACCAAGCAACCTACGAACGCCGGCGAGTCCAGTTCGATCTTGATGTGCAACTCCTCAACGAGCTGGAAGACCTCGCGACCGCGAAAACCACCCGCCGCGACGCCCCCTCGGCCCTGCGTCGAGCCAAGCCCAAAAAAGGCGCGTCCGCGGCTCCTCGCAAGAAATCGTTGCGGAGAAAGTAGTGTTCAATCGAGCGTGCCGTAACGGCATAGATTATCCAGAGCTCCATAAACCGTTGCAATTTTGAGACCGTCTGGAAATCGTGTGTTCTCCACAAAGTGTTTCCCAGAAAAAACTTGTCAGACTAATGCAGTTAAGATAAAGTGCCTTTATCTCTTTTTGGTAAAGCGGCTTTATCTCTCGAGAACGACATGGCTGACTGGAAGTTCTATGGTCGAACGGAACAGCTTGCGGATTTGAAGCGGATGCTCGACCGGAAACGCTGGTTCTTCGCCAAGGTCACTGGTCGCCGTCGGATCGGAAAGACGACGCTCATCCAGCAAGCGATGCAGGAGCTCGGCAACAAGCAACCCGTGTTCTACGTGCAGATACCGGACTCCGAGCCAGCCGGTGTCCTCTCGGCGGTGAACGACGCCTTGGAAACATTCCAAGTGCCTGCCGACCGACATCCTCGCCCTAACGATCTACTTCAACTTGCGAAGTTGCTGGAGGCGATGGCTGAGGGAGGGTACATCCTCATCCTTGACGAGTTCCAATACTTCAACCGCAAGGGTTACGAAGAATTCTGCTCGTACTTACAGGCCGGCGTGGATCGATTGGCTGCTAAGGCAGATCAGGTGCGAGGAGGGCTGATCGTTCTTGGTTCGATCCACACCGAGATGATGGCCCTACTCGAAGATCGAACCGCTCCGCTCTACAACCGAGTTACCGACACCATTGACTTAACGCATCTCGACATCGGTTCAATCCTGTCCATCCTTCGAGATCACGCCGATCCGACCCCGGATCGGTTGTTGTTTATTTGGAGCCTTTTCGAAGGAGTGCCAAAGTTTTATAGGGACTGCTACGAGCAGGAAGTGCTTGCCGCCGAGCGAAAAACTCTGCTGCGTCGGATATTCTTTGAAAGTTCATCGCCTCTTCGGTCAGAGGCCGATAATTGGTTTCTTCGGGAACTTCGGGGGCGGTATGACGTCGTGTTGAAGTTCGTGGCCCGCAATCCGGGGCGAAAGCACAACGAACTCGTGCAGGCGATTCGAGAGACAAGCGGGAGTCCTGATACCCAAATCGGCGGCTACCTGAAGGTACTCATTGAGAGATTCGGTATGATCGAGCGCAAGTTGCCAGTGTTCGCCAAGCCCGAAGCGAAGCGGAGCCGCTATTACCTCACCGATAACTTTCTACGCTCGTGGCTTGCGGCTCTGGCCAATCCGGTTTCTGCGATAGCGTTTCGACCTCTTAACGACCTGATTGATGAAGCCGATCAGCGCCTAGCTGATGTCGAGGGTGGAGCGTTGGAGAAACTCACTGGCCAACTCTACGAGGAGCGAAGTCGGAAGGGGATTGGGGATTTTCCGATTACCCATCGAGTTCAGGGCTTCTGGGACAAGGCGGACACCGAGATTGATTTGGTGGCCGTCAATGAAGCGGCAGAATCAATTCGCTTTGCCTCGTGTAAACGCTCGCCCAAGAAGTTATTGTCCGATGTGAATAACTTCAAACAGCACGTCGATCGCTTTCTACAGACGATGCCGAGGTATCAGGGGTGGACGAAGCAGTACGTTGGCATTTCACCTGTGCTGGATGCAGAGCAAAGAGCAATCCTGACTGGCCACGACATCATCCCACAGGATTTGAACGACCTGTCCCTTGGCCTGAATTGAGTTGCGTGGTCGACCCAACAATTTGTGTCGCCGGCTGCACCAGTGGATCGTTCGGTTTCTGTTTCGCAAACTGGATGCATTCGTTGACGAGCGTGGATTGGGCGAAGTCTTGCTGGCACCGTTGCCAGTCGAGTTGTCGGCGACCAAGTATCGTGAACCGGATATCGTGTTTTAGCGCCCGCAGCGGATCAAGAAGTGGAAGGGTCAACCGGTCGGAGCAGACTTGGTTATCGAAGTCGTCAGCGATGGTCCGGAGAGTGTTCAATCGAGCGTGTCACTCGTGCAACCCCGCCACTTGCGTAGGCTTGCGTCGGGCTCTTTTTCATCCTTAGAATGCCCGCGGCGCGAGCGGCGGTTCTGGTGTCAACCACATCGACTCTTCGCTCCGCGGTTATCGTTCAACGGGCTTCTATGCCGGGTGCGTCAACTCCACCGAACCCCATTGTTCACCCACGCGGGATAGAAACCTTGACGTCGGGCGGACGATTCTCTGTGCCAGGATCTACTTACGTAACCGGCATTGGGGCGACGCCGGGTTAGGCCAACCAAACGTCTTTCTGGCAGGGACATCGACGTGAACGTGCAGCTTCTCACACC
>CAZFLF010000497.1:0-5611 GCA_964519825.1 uncultured Pirellulaceae bacterium
TTTTTGTTTTTTCGGTTGTGGTAACGCGAGAACTGCCGAAGTCATGCCCAAGAAACAAATAAACCAAATCTGACCCCGTGCTTCTCCAAAAGCGCGGACAATTGGGATGGGCTCACGATAGGCACCTTCAACGAATAACGGGGCCAAGCAAATTGCCATCCAGGAAATCTCCACGAAACAAGTTGTTCCTAAGCGTGTCGGCGTCCCGGCGTATGGCTTATTGATACAAATTCGTCCGATTGATTGGGCATCACCCAACCGCGAACGAAGAAGGAGACATGTAGGTGGTATTCGGATCCCATCGAATTGAGTTCTGGTCAGGACAGTAAATCGGCAAATAAGTATCGTTGCCGCTGGGTGCCCTCGGAAATCGGTACCAGGGCTTCCCGTTTTCCGAGATGCTCCGCGAGCTGTTCTATGGACAGCTGCTTTAGGACTTCCACCGTTATTGGCCTTTTGGCGTCCCAGAAAACCAGGGACGACAGAAACTCTTTCGAGGGAGTTGAGTTTAGCAAGTCGGCCAACAGGTTTGCCTGGCTCTGATCACGACAACTCAAGAAATATGCCGTGTCATCAAGCATGACAGGGCGGCCAGAATCATGACCGACCACTCGAAAATCGAGCCGCTTATAGAATCCGGAAATGGCCACTTTCCATGGCGCAAATGAATAGTCTCCGACGCCAAACACGCAGAATCGTGGCCGTTTCTTGTAAATGGTGCTCGCTCTCCTGTCGAGCAACTCAGCGTGATCCAGTAAATATCGCCATGTCTTGGGAGCGATGTGGGCGATTGTCGAGGTGTTATCTCCCACATTGCACTGTGTTACCAGCACGCGGCGAAGGCCCGCCTTTTCGGAACCCGCAACGGCCGAGCTCTTAAGCAGCGGGTAAACAAATGTTTCCTCAAGGTCGACCCTCTCGCCCAGGCCGTTGATGAGCTTTCCGTCCTGTTCCGTGAATTCCATCACTTTGGCGCAGTCATGCTTCACCCCAGATCGCCATGTGTAGGTTGTTGCACCGCGCAAGTTTCTTCGCTCCTCGTACCGCTCGACATCGGAGACTAGCAAGTCGTCGCGGTAGCCGAGATGGCTACATTTTGAAGCCGGCTCAAAATCTTCGTGCACGATGCACGACGTGTCCTTGCCCTTCCTGTTGAACGACGCCACGAACAGGCACGCTTCGACGGCCGCTCCGAAATCCCGCATCGCGTCGATTGGGAAGATATGACAGTCGCCCATCTCTAGTTTCCGTTTCCAACAGTACGCCATCAGCTTTCTCGCCACCCCGGTCTTGCAGAGCATTGCCAGCGTCGCCTCTTTGTCCTGCAACGCCTCGCACAGGCGTATCAGCATATACTCGGAAATGTCGAAGTTGCTTTTTCCGGTCACGGCGTCCAGGCCAGCGTGCTGCTGGAAATTCGACTTTTGCGGCAGGTTGTCACTGCCAACGGCTCCTAACGCGGAGTTCGTAACCCAAGGGGGATTTCCGATGATAAGCACGGGCTGCGGTAGCGAGGTGACTACCGATGCCCAGTCGACATCGAAGAAGTCTGCACGCTCAATCGATACGTGGGTGGTTCTACGTCCTTGCGCCAAAAGCGATCTCGCCGCTGCCACGTATTCCGGGTTTATCTCAAATCCCTTGGCGACAACGGAGTCTCCGAAAACTTCCAAGGCAGCTTTGAGAAAACTGCCCAAGCCGCAAGTCGGCTCAAGAACTGTATTCGGTTTCATACCGAGCCGGTCGAGCACACGACAAGACGCGAGCGCTAACTCCGCAGGGGTCTGGTAATCTCCGTATTCCAGCTTGGACTTTGCGGTGCTCATCGAATTCGCCTAATCCCCTCGACAGCACCAGCCTCAGTGATGATCCTGCCGTACTGGAGTCTCCATTGCAGCGCGTTCGAGATAGTCAGGTATCCCTGTCGCAAACACTGGATCGAACCAGTCAGCCTTGCGACTGTGGCTGAGCACGATGCGAAAGAACGTACACTTTCCGCCGCTTGCCATCCGCTGCGATGATTGGCGCGCCGGTGCCGAAAATGAGTTGACGGTCTGATTTTCCCTCCCGCGTCCCTCAGCTCAGAATCTTCTCCACCACGTGCGCTTCTTCGACGCCCGTCAAACGCTGATCGAGACCTTGGAAGCGGAAGTTGAGGCGTTGGTGATCGATCCCCAATTGGTGCAGGATGGTGGCATTCAGGTCATTGACGTGCACCGCGTCATCCTCGAAACGGGTCGTCCGTTGGCCGTTCTGATCGATGATGTTGTAGCTGTATTCGTCCGTCCGACCATGCTCAATGCCCCCCTTGATTCCTCCGCCAGCCAGCCAGGCGGTGAAGCAGCGGGGATGATGATCGCGTCCGTAGTCGGTGGCGGTCTGCTTTCCCTGGCAGTAGCTCGTGCGCCCGAATTCGCCCGTGCAGACAATTAGCGTATCGTGCAGCATCCCTCGCAGTTTGAGGTCCTGAATCAGGCCGGCCCAGGGTTGATCGACGTCCTGGCATTGGCCTCGCAGCTTAACGGGCAGTGTGCTGTGATGATCCCAGCCGCGGTGGAAGACTTGCACGAAACGTACGCCCCGTTCGGCCATCCGCCGCGCCAGCAGGCAGTTTCGCGCGAACGAGCCTGTCTTGTGGACTTCAGGCCCATACAACTTCTGGACGTGGTCGGGCTCGTCGCTAAGATCCGTCAGTTCCGGTACTGAGGCCTGCATGCGGAAGGCCATTTCCTGCTGGGCAATCGTGGTCTGAATTTCCGGGTCTCCGATTTCGGCCCCGTGCTTGTGATTAAGCTGGGTGACGAGCTCGAGCATCTTCTGCCGGCTGGTGCGGCTGACTCCGGTGGGATTCGAGAGAAAGAGCACGGGATCGCCCGCCGATTGAAAGGCCACACCCTGATACTTGGAAGGCAAAAAGCCCGCGCCCCACAAGCGGCTGTATAGGGCTTGCACGTTCTGCTGGTCTCCGGACCAGAAGGCGGAGTTGAGTACCACGAAGTCCGGCAGATTCTTGTTGAGCGAGCCCAGGCCATAACTCAGCCAGGCACCCAGACTGGGCTTGCCCTGGATTTGGGAGCCGGTACACATCTGGGTCTTGCCTTCATCGTGGTTGATCGCCTCGGTACGCATCGACTTGATAAAGCATAGTTCGTCCACGACGGTTGACAGGTGTGGCAGCAACTCGCTCAAAAAGATTCCGCACTTGCCGTGCGGCGCAAATTTGAAGATCGAAGGCTGGATCAAGTGTTCCTTGCCCTCGGTCATGGCCGTTACGCGTTGCCCATCCCGGACCTCGCTCGGCAAAGGTTGTTTGTATTTCTCCTCCAGCCCCGGTTTGTAGTCATATAATTCGATCTGACTGGGAGCACCACCCATAAAGAGGAAGATGACGCGGTTCGCCCGAGGCAGAATATGCGGCAGCCCTGGCACCTCCGCGCTCGCTTGCCTGGCCATCAAGGAGCCCAGCACGGCGGCCCCCAGCCCCATGGCCGAGTGATTCAAGAACCGGCGCCGCGATTGCGCCCACTGATACTGCTCGACGAGAGAAAGAGTCATCGTCTGCTACTCCCGTGTTTTGGCCACATCGAGATTGAATAGGGAATTGATGACCATCGTATAGGCTGCCAATTCGATACGCTGTTCGTCGCTGGCCAGCGTCAGATCTGATGTCATCGCCTGTGCTGCGGCCACGTCCTCCCTGTAGACCGAGCGAAAGCTGTCTAGTCCGGTCCGCAAGTCCGACAACTCTGCTGCATCTGGCAGGTGTGACGTGACCGACTCATAAGCCACACGGAGGCGTTCCTCGTCGCCTTGATCCCGCGGGGCCACCAATTGCTGAGCGAAATGCCTGGCCGCCTCGAAATACTGGGTCTCGTTCATCATCAACAGCGCCTGCACCGGTGTATTGGTCCGTTCTCGTCGGGAAGTGCAGCTTTCCCGAGTGGGCGCGTCAAAGATCGACATCTGTGGCGGCGGCATGGCCCGTTTCCAGAACGTGTACATACTTCGCCGATAGATCTTGTCACCCGTGTCCGCCTTGAAGGAGTACGTGGAAGAGGTGACCATGGAAACCGTCTTCCACAGATCGGTGGGCTGGGGAGGCTTCACACTTTTTCCGTACATCGTGTCGATGAGCAAACCGCTGATGGCGAGGACTTGATCGCGAATCACCTCCGCATCCAGACGGACACGTGATCCGCGGGCGAGCAGCCGGTTCTCCGCATCGGCTCGGAATTCGGCGGGCGATACGCGAGACGACTGCTGGTAGGTCTGCGACAACACGATTGACCGGACGAGCGACTTGACGTTCCAGTGAGAGTCGACAAAGGTATTTGCCAGGTCATCCAACAGTTCAGGATGGCTGGGATACTCGCCCTGCGCCCCGAAATCCTCAGAGGTCTTCACGAGGCCCACTCCAAAAAGCTGCTGCCACAGGCGATTCACCGTCACTCGCGCCAGCAGCGGGTGCCGCTTGTCGGTCACCCACCGCGCCAGGTCAAGTCGCGTCTTGAGATCGCCGCTCGCCTCCAGAGGAGGCAAGAATGCTGGCGTGTTCCGGGAAACCTCCTCGCCAGGCTGGTCATAAGCACCGCGCTTGAGGATGTACGCGGGGCGCACGTCGGGGCGCTCCTTCATTACCAGCGTCAGAGGAATGGTTCGCTCGAGTTCGTCCCTCTCGGCCTTCAGCCGTCCCAGCTCCTCTTCCTTCTGCTTCAGCTGTGGGCCCAGCGCGCTGGCCCGCTCGGTTGCTGCCACATTGCCGGCCTTGGCCTCGGCTTGGAGCCCGCTGAGCGACTGCTTCAGATCTTCGACCTCGGTCTTGACCGCCGATAGGCGTGACTCGACCTCCTGCAAGTGTCGATCCTGTTCCGCCGTCGGCAGCCGTAAGAGGGGAGCTTGCTGTTCACGTCCCGGCGTTTCTGGATCGCCGTCAATGTTATTGAAGAAGGCAAAGAGTTGGTAGAAATCCCTCTGCTTCACCGGATCGTATTTGTGGTCATGACAACCCGAACACTCCAGCGTCATCCCCAGAAACAGGGTTCCAAAGGCGACCACCTGGTCCACGACGTTGCGCGTGTAGCTTTCCAGGGGAGGATTGGTCCCCTTGTCCATCACCATATGCAGCCGGTTGTAGCCCGAGGCAATCTGCTGGTCGAGCGTTGGGTTGGCAAACAGGTCGCCGGCGAGCTGATACGTCACAAACTGGTCGAAGGGAATGTTCGCGTTGTACGACCGAATCACCCAGTCGCGAAAGGGGGTCAGCTCGCGATAGTGATCGTGATGCATGCCGTTGGTATCCGCAAAGCGCACCAGATCCAACCAGTAGCGGGCCATCTGCTCGCCGTATTGATGCGTCGCCAGTAAACGATCGATCAATTTCGGATAGGCGTCCGGGGTATCATCTTCCTCGAAGCGGTGAATCTCCTCGCGCGTGGGCGGCAAACCGGTAAGATCGAAGGTGACTCGACGGATCAACGTCCGCTTGTCCGCGTGAGGCTGGGGCTGCAACTGCTTCTTTTCCAGACTGGCCAGTACAAACCGGTCAATCCGACCCGCCAACCAACCGACATCCCTGACCAAGGGCGCGACTTGCGGCCGGGGTGGCACAAAC
>CAZFLF010000498.1:0-5597 GCA_964519825.1 uncultured Pirellulaceae bacterium
TGGAGAACTGTCGATCTCTGTTCAACGCGCTCGCCTGCGGCTTTCGGTTAAACGATGCCGATTGAAAACGGTCGTGGCGTCAGTCGAGTTGGTTGATTCTTCTTTCGAGAAACCGCTTCTCCGGCTCTTGTTTAGCCAGCTGTAATGCTCGCTCGTAAGAGTCTCGGGCCTCGTTGTTCCGTCCGAGCCGGCGGCAGAGATCGGCGCGAGCCGCATGGGCCAAGTGATAGTCTGTTAGTATTCCCCGCGCGAGGATCGCGTCGATCAACTCCAATCCCGCTGCCGGTCCATCTCGCATCGCCACGGCAACTGCCCGATTCAGTTCCACAACGGGGGATGGCTCGGCCTGCGCGAGCAAGTCATACAATGCAACAATCTGTGACCAATCTGTGTCGGCCGCGCTTGGTGAGACAGCATGAACCGCGGCGATTGCCGCCTGAACTGCGTACGTTCCGACTGTTGACGACGCGAAGGCACGTTCGATGAGTGTCCGCCCCTCAACGATTTGCTGGCGATTCCACAGCGAACGGTCCTGATCTTCCAGCAAAATCAAATCGCCAGATTCCGATGCTCGCGAGGAGCGCCGTGACTCGTGCAGCAACATCAGCGCGAGGAGTCCGAGGACTTCGGGATCCGGCAACATCTTGCTCAACAGTCGCCCCAGCCGGATCGCCTCGCCGGAAAGATCGGGCCGAGTCAGCGTCTCACCGGAGGACGCCGAGTATCCCTCGTTGAACACGAGATAGATGACCGACAACACCGAGTCCAACCGCTCCGGGAGATCGGCAACGGACGGTACTTCGAACGGTATCCCCGCATCCCGAATCTTGGCCTTTCCGCGTACAATCCGCTGAGCAATCGTCGGAGGCGTCGTCAAGAACGCGGTCGCGATGGCTTCGGTCGTCAGGCCGCACACCTCGCGCAATGTCAGTGCGATCTGTGTGGCCGATGACAGCGCAGGATGGCAGCATGTAAAGATCAATCGCAGCCGGTCGTCCTCCAACTCTTCATCCGCCTTCGCAGCGTTGGCTTGGGCAATCTCCCCAATTCGGCGGACAATTTCAGTTTGGTAGCCGTCAAGACGCGTCCGCCGTCGAATTGCGTCAATGGCCTTGAATCGTCCGGCGGATACCAGCCATGCGCGTGGATTCTCCGGAATTCCTTCTTGGGGCCAACGTTCTGTTGCCGCCACGAATGATTCGTGAAGCGCTTCCTCGGCTAGATCGAAATCTCCCAGCACCCGAATCAATGTAGCCAAGACGCGGCGCGACTCGGTGTGGTAGATGGATTCAATGAACTGACGAAGCTCAGAAGCTTCCTGATGATGATGTTCTGTCACACGACACCGACGTTCAGCTTTTTGCGGTTTACTACTGTTGCGAGCAACGCCTCCGCCGCAGGCCGGTCCGGTTGATCCGGCAATGGAAATCCGGACAGTCTGAAATCACGGAGACTGTATACCAAACTCTGGGGCTGCAGACTTAGGCTGCCTGAAATCAGCGCTGATTTAGACTGTCTGAATTCGTCTTCGCACTGAACGCCGGCGGGGCCGGGGACGTGACCAAGTCTCACGTGCTCTGGAAGCAAACGAAGGGCTTGCCGTACATCCCATCGGCGATTTTGTACCGCGGGCAGTATGTGATGGTGAAGGACGGCGGGATTGTAACCGCCTACGATGCGAAGACGGTTGCCCAGGTGTACCAGAGTCGGGTCGCCGCGAACGGCAAGTACTACGCCTCTCCGGTGGCATCAATTAAGTCGCAATGGGCATGGAGTCACTTCGGCATCACAAGGTGTGGGAACGACAGCAGACGTTTCACAGGCGTTTTTGTTTCGCCGAAGCGACCAAGGTTTTTTGGTCCGCATTCAGTTTTTCCAAGTCTCGTTCGCTCAACTCGATCAGCCCGGCAATTGCCAGTTCAGTCAGATGATTCCCGTCCAATCTGTCTTTTTCCCCCTGAGTAAGTTTCAACTTTCCGCTCTTCGCAACCTCGAAAAGATGCACGGGAATTAAGCGGACCCGCTGGGAATCCGTGAGCGTATCTCCAGACAATGCTAGACGCAGAATTTGCTCAGATTGCATTAGATTTTCCCACTTGAAACTTACTTCATCGGGCAGACGTTTATCAGGATGTGGGAAAAATGCCAACCAGACAACCGGTCGGATTTTAGCGATTGAAGCAGTTACACAAAAAATTCAATCTGCATTTTCCAAGCGAGAGTTGTTGAATGAAATCCCTATTTCCGAGGGCTGACTAAACCTACATAGGACAGCCAGCCTTTTTTCTCTGTGATGCTGATGGTACCACATCGGAGAAGAAGGGATTCAGTCGCTGAATTGCTTGGAGAGTTCAGTGGAAATGATGCCGGCGACGATCAACGGCTTTACAGAACCGGAAGTGAGGCTCGTCTCACACCAACAGATCCTCGATCTTCACTGGGAGTTCCCGCACGCGAATGCCAGTTGCGTGATAGACCGCCGCCGTAATGGCGGCGGCTATGCCGGCCAAGCCGATCTCGCCGATTCCTCGTGCGCCAAGTTCGTTAATCTCCTTGTCGGGAAAGTCCAGGAAATGCACATCGATCGGCGGTACGTCGGCGTTTACTGCCACCACGTAGTCGGCCAGATTGCTGTTGATCGGCGCCCCGCTTTGCGGATCGTAGGACGTGTGCTCGAACAGCGCCATGCCGATTCCCATGACGACTGCGCCCTCGATCTGGTTCCGGGCGGCCAGCGGGTTGAGAATGCGGCCACCATCGATGACCGTCACAACTCGGCTGACGCGCAGCCGAGCGATCTGGGGCTGCCACGTGACTTCGACGAAGTGACAGCCGAAGGAATGCGTCGAGAACTTCGGCTTTGGGTTCCCGAATGTCGCTTCGGACTTGCCGTTGCCAGTGACCAGGCGGAGGTTGGCGCGGCGGAGCAGATCGGCGAATGGGACGCCCTTAGCGGGACCGTCAGCCTTCACAAAGACCCGACCGCCTTCGAACGCCAACTCGTCGGGCTTGTGCTTCTCGAACGGCGATCCCGGCGTTGTCGTTGCGATGGTCAGCAGCGTTGCGATCGCACTGTCAGCCGCTGCAAAAACGGCCGGCACGACCGACCCGGTCACCATCGAACCGCCCGAGAGCGGGCCTTCCGGAAGCGATGTGTCGCCGAGCGCGACTTCGACTTTGTCGAGCGGCACACCGGTTTTCTGCGAGGTCAGTTGTGCAAGGATCGTATACGTGCCGGTGCCGATGTCCTGCGTGGCACTGGCGACGCGGGCCGTGCCGTCATCGCGGAGTTGTACGCTTGCCGCGGCGGAAAATCGCGCGGCGATCCACGCACACCCGGCCATCCCCCACCCGATCGTCAAGCCGTCGCGCTTCATCGAGCCGACCTCGGGCGTGCGCTTCGACCAGCCGAATTTCCCGGCGCCCAGCTCAAAGCACTCGAGCAGATGGCGCGATGAGAACGGTAGCCCGAGCCCCTCATCGATTTTCGGCTCGTTGAGGACGCGGAGTTTGACTGGGTCGATCTTGAGTTGATCGGCGAGTTCATTGATCGCCGACTCAGTCGCATAGAACCCGGGCACGGCGCCTGGGCCGCGCATGTCGGCCGCTGAGCCGACATTTCGTTTCGCGCGGCCGAACGTCACGCGAAGGTTGGGTACGCTGTATTGAAAGGGTGTGGCCTCGCCGCAGTCTTCGTGATGGGCATCAAGCATCGACCTGTGGTAGATGTAGTCGTGCTGGAGCGAGACAAGTTTGCCGTCAGGCGTCGCGCCCAGGCGCATGCGCTGCTGGGTGCGCGGGCGATGACCGACCGTCTGGAACATCATCTTGCGGCTGACCACGAGTTTGACCGGCTTGCCCAGTTGCCGCGCCGCCGCGGCGGCGAGCGAACAATGTGTCCATGGAAACAGCTTGCCCCCGAAACCCGAGCCAAGAAACTTGGTAATGACGCGGACATTCTCTTTCGGCAAGCCGAACATCTGCGCGAGCACGCCCTTCAGGTTGACGACTCCCTGCGACGACTCGTACAGCGTCAATGTCGATTGAGTGGCATCCCAGATTGCGGTCGTCGCGTGCAACTCGATGGGGTTTTGCGTCTCGGCCGGAGTGACATAGGTCTGGTCGATCTTGACCGGCGCGCTCGCGAAAGCCGCTGCGGCGTCGCCGCGCTGGCTATCCAAACGGTGGCGCATGTCGAACGTCGTGACAACCACATCGGGATCGTCATCCGCTTCAAGGTGAGTTTCGACGTTCGGCTTGTCCTTGGCATACGTCACACGAACCGCATCTGCAGCGGCTTTGGCGGCCTCGAACGTGTCCGCTACGGCGAGCGCGATGTATTGGCCGTAGTAGCGAACGACATCGTCTTCGAACGGCGGGCGCCGCTCCTCGCAGATCCCGTCGAATCCCGGTCCCGGTACCGAACGGAAGATCTTTCCGATGTTCTCGCGATGAAGAATCGCTCGCACACCGGGCATTTTCTCGGCCATGGCCGTGTCGAGCTTCACCACGCGGCCGTTGGCGATCGTCGCCTCGACCGGCACGGCATACAGCGTCCCGGGAAAGTGGAAGTCCGAGGTGTACTGCGCCAATCCGCTCACTTTGAGCGGGCCATCCACGCGGGGCGTGCTGCGACCGATTGGCGACGTCGTCGGGGTTTCTTGTGTTGTTGGCATCTTCGATCCTTCAGTGAGTCAGCTCATTGCGGCGGTTTGCAATGCATGAGTGAGGCAGCGTTTCGCCAGCTCGATCTTGAATCCGTTTTCGCTCTGTGGCTTGGCGCCGTGCATGGCCGCCTCCGCCGCTTTGCGGAAGTTCGTTTGGTTTGCAGGCTGACCGACGAGCGCGCCTTCGGCCTCGGGGGATCGCCACGGTTTAGTACCCACCCCGCCTAGCGCGATGCGTGCCCGCGTCACCTTCCCGTCGGCGATCGTGATCACGATAGCGGCCGACGCGAGGGCGAATTCGTACGACGCCCTGTCGCGCAGCTTCAGATAGATCTGCTTGCTCCCTCCCACGGGAGACGGGAGCGTAACATGCGTGATGAGGTCGCCCGGTTCAAGCACTGTTTCGCGGTTTGGTGTGTTGCCGGGCAGAAGATGAAAGTCAGCGATGAGGATCGCCCGTGAACCCTTCGATCCTTGCACGTGGATCGTCGCCTCCAATGCCGCCATCGCCACGCACATGTCCGACGGATTGGTTGCGATGCAATGTTCGCTCGTGCCGAGGATGGCGAGCATGCGGTTGCTGCCGGTGATGGCCGGGCAGCCGGTTCCGGGCTCGCGCTTGTTGCAGGGCATCGCGGTGTCGCGGAAGTACATGCACCGCGTTCGCTGGAGCAAGTTGCCGGCGGTTGTCGCCATGTTGCGAAGCTGTGCCGATGCACCGGCAAGAAGGGCCTGCGACAGCACGGCATAATCTCGCTGCACCGTCGGATGGTGGGCGAGATCTGAATTTCGAACGGTGGCGCCAATCTTCAGCCCGCCGTCAGGCACTGCTTCGATCTTGTCGACCGGCAAACGGTTGATGTCGATAACCCGCACAGGCGTTTCGACGTTCAGCTTCATCAAATCCAGCAGCGTCGTCCCGCCGGCGAC
>CAZFLF010000499.1:0-5594 GCA_964519825.1 uncultured Pirellulaceae bacterium
GTAATACCAACGCCGCGCGCGTGCGCGAGGTGTTGGCTCGGTTGCTCATCGAAGCCAAACCGGCAGCCAAGCAGAACGTCCAGCAACCCCAGGTCCAGCAGCCCGGAGTGGCGAACGGAGCTCCCGAAGCTGGGCCCATGGTCGAAACTGCGTCCCAGTGACAGCGACTTCCGATTCGAGCATCGGAACCGGCCACAATAATTGGGGTTGCATGCGCATCTAGATTGCAATCCACCTTTTCGGAGCGATCGCATGAAGCTTGTACATCTGTGCATTGGCCTTGTTCTTGGCTCGACAAGCCTTCTATTCGCGGCCGAGACTGGGACGACCAAGTCTGCGAAAACTCAGCCTGCGAAAACTCAGTCTGCGACAACTCAACTTGCGACGACTCAACCTGCCAAGCCAGAAAAGCTCAACGCCAAGGGGGTCGAGTTCTTTGAGTCGAAAATCCGTCCGGTGCTGACACAGCGCTGTTATTCGTGCCATTCCAGCCAGGCCAAAGAAGTCAAAGGCGAACTGTTGCTTGACACCCGCGATGCACTCCGCAAGGGGGGCGAAAGCGGGGCGGCAGTGGTCCCCGGCAATGTCGAAGAGAGCCTCTTGATCCAAGCGATCAAACATGAGACCTACGAGATGCCTCCCGGCGATAAGCTGCCGGATAACGTCATCGCCGATTTCGAGGAGTGGGTGCGGCTGGGAGCACCTGATCCGCGAGTGGGCAAACCGGCCAATGCGAAGAAAGTCAGCCTCAGCGAATCGCGGAGCTTCTGGTCTTTCCGTAAGCCGGTTTCGTCGACAGTGCCTGCCGTACGCGACTCCGCCTGGCCGAAAACTGATATCGACCGATTCATTCTGGCAAAACTCGAAGTCAAACAGTTGCATCCGGTAAGTGACGCGGATCGGGAAACGTTGGTCCGGCGGATGTATTTTGACCTTATCGGTATTCCTCCGACTCCGGAACAGATCGACGCATTCATCAAGGACGGATCGTCAGACGCCTATGGCCAGCTGATTGACCGGCTGCTGAAGTCCCCGCAGTTTGGCGAACGCTGGGGGAGGCACTGGCTCGATATCGCGCGATTCGGCGAATCGTCTGGTAAGGAACGCAATATTCCATTTCCGTATGCCTGGCGGTATCGCGACTACGTGATTGACTCGTTCAACGAAGATAAGTCGTACGACCGATTCATTCGCGAACAGGTCGCTGGCGACTTGCTGCAGGCCTCATCAGCCGGCGAACGTAATGAGAATCTGATCGGCACTGGCTTTCTGGCGATCGGTACCAAGAGCCTCAACGAAAGGAACCGCGAACAGTACCTGATGGATCAGGCGGACGAGCAAATCGACGTGGCAACGCGAGTTGTTTTGGGCATGACCGTCGCTTGTGCCCGGTGTCACGATCACAAGTTTGATCCAATTTCGCAGTCGGACTACTACGCGGTCGCCGGCATCTTCCGCAGCACCGAGGTATTGGCCGGAGTTCAAGCCGGAAACAACAAGTCCGGCTACCAAGGTCGATTTGGATCGATGGAATCGGGAGAAGCGAAACCCAAGCATACGCCGGAACAGTTGGCCGAAATCGAGAAACTGCAGACGGAATTGAAAGAGGTTCGTGGCAGGCGTCATGCACTCAGTTCCATCAACCCGGCGAAGCTGAAGGGGAAGGGGGCGAAGAAGGCTGGAGAAGCCGTCGAACGACTTGATAACCGGATCGCGAAGCTCGAGGGACAGATCAAGCAGCTCAAAAATCAGGCTCCCACGGGTGGTGATCCGGTAATGGCCGTGCGTGACGCGGCGAGTCCCGCCAATTCCCGCATCAACATTCGAGGCGAAGTGAAGGACCTGGGTGCCGAGGTTCCACGTGGAGTGCCAGTTGTTCTGGCTTTCGATCGCACCGCGAAATTCGATACGGAACACAGCGGACGCACGCAATTGGCGTCGTGGCTAGTCAGCCGCGAAAATCCGCTCACGGCTCGCGTGATGGCCAATCGAATCTGGGCGCACCTCTTCGGCCGGGGAATCGTTGAGTCCGTGGACAACTTTGGCGCGCTCGGTGACGAACCGACGCATCCGGAGTTGCTCGACTACCTCGCGATTCGCTTCATGGATCAAGGCTGGTCGGTCAAGAAGATGATTAAGGAGATCATGTTGAGTCGGGCGTACCAAATGGCAAGCGTCCATCAGGACGCGGCGTATGCCGCCGATCCTGACAATCACTTGGTATGGCGCATGAACCGCCGCCGTTTGGAAGCAGAAACCATTCGCGATTCGATCCTCGCGGTCAGCGGACAACTCCAGCTCGAACGGCCGAAAGGATCGCTTGTTGAAGATAACGGCGCTACCGAGATCGGACGCAAGCGAGGAGCGGTAACTCCCGACTATACGTCGTTTATGCATCGCAGCGTCTATCTGCCCTACGTCCGCGGCCGGATGCCCGACATGCTCGCGGTGTTCGATGCCGCCGATCCGAGCTTGATTGTGGGTCAACGTGAAGTCACCACGGTCGCCACGCAGGCGTTGTTCATGATGAATAGCTCATTGGTCATTCAGCAGGCAACGCAAACCGCCAAACGCGTGTTGTCCGAAGCGGCCACGAACGATGAAGATCGGATGCTGCATGCGTTCCGCTTGATCCTCGGCCGCGGTCCGACCAGCGAACAGCGCGAACGCTCGCTGGCTTACCTGCGACAAATGGAAAAACTCGCCGGCGACAGCACCTCGTCTGTGGACGAAAAGCGAATCGCCGCCTGGTCAAGCGTATGCCAAACGTTGATCGCATCGGGCGAGTTCCGTTACGTGTATTAACGAAAATGCATTGAAATGGCTTCGAGATCATTCCGCCATTCACCGGAGAATTCCATGTTCCGACATCCGACGCTTTCCCCCTTCTCGCGCCGTGACTTCCTCAAGTCGACGGCTTGCGGTTTTGGTTACGTCGCATTAGCCGGCCTTTGTTCCCAGGCGGCCGCCGAAGAAAGCCCGCTCGCCCCGAAGACACCGCATTTCACCCCGAAGGCGAAACGGGTGATCTTCATGTTCATGCAGGGGGGGCCGTCGCATGTCGACACGTTTGATTATAAGCCGCAACTCGCGGTGGATAATGGGAAGGCGGATCCGAGCGGCCGCGGAAAGGGACGAAAGCTGTTGCAGTCGCCGTTCACTTTCACACAACACGGCAAGTCCGGACTGTGGTTGTCGGAGCTGCTCCCGAATCTGGCGAAGCATGCCGACGAGTTATGCGTGCTTAACGGCATGTTCACCGACGTGCCGAATCATCCGCAAGCCGCCGTCCAGATGCATACCGGCAGTTTCCAATTTGTTCGACCCTCCATGGGTGCGTGGGTGCTGTACGGACTCGGAACAGAGAATCAGGAACTCCCGGGTTTCATCACGATCAATCCGATCTCGCGTGTCGGCGGAGCGCAGAATTACGGCAGCGCCTTCCTCCCGGCGTCGTTCCAAGGAACTCGCATCGGCGGCGAAGGGGAACAACTCAATCGAGCGAAGCTCGCCAATATCAGTAATCCGAAGTCCGCAGGCGAGGCTCAGCGCAAGCAGCTGGACCTGCTCCAATCGTTGAATCGCGATCGATTGCAGGAAGACAAAGTCAACAATGAATTGGAAGGGGTCATCGAGTCCTACGAACTCGCCTTCCGGATGCAAGGCGCCGTACCGCGGATCATGGATATCTCCGACGAATCCGCCGCGCTTCAAGCGTCGTATGGCATCGGTGGCGGTCCAACCGACGGATTCGGTCGCCAGTGCTTGCTGGCCCGCCGATTCGCGGAAGCGGGGGTGCGATTTATTGAGCTCAGCTTCCCCGGTTGGGATCAGCACAACCAACTCACGAATCGGTTGACGGCCAATACTCGGAGCATCGACCAGCCGATCGCGGCATTGATCGCCGACCTGAAGAAGCGCGACATGCTGAAGGATACGCTCTTGGTTTGGGGGGGTGAATTTGGGCGCACGCCGTCGGCTCAGAACAACGATGGCCGTGACCACAACGCTGCCGGTTTTTCGATGTGGATGGCGGGGGGCGGCGTCAAAGGTGGCCTGCGCTACGGCGCAACCGACGAACACGGCATCGCAGCGGTAGAAAACAAGATGCATGTCCACGACATGCACGCCACCATGCTCCATCTTCTCGGCCTCGATCACGAGAAGCTCACCTACCGTTATTCCGGTCGCGATTTCAAGCTGACCGAGCTGGCCGGTAAAGTGGCGAAGGACATCATCGCATAACGGGTAGGCGGACGCCGCCGAATCTCGTGTCAGTTTGCTACTCGATCGCATGGCCGCGTAGGCTGTTCGTTCTACTGGACGTAGGCCTGTTCGGTACGAATCGACCCTCGCAGCGGTCGGATCAGATTCCGAACCTCTTGCAGCTACGGCGAATTCAATCGTTTGACGGTCGTCGGCCGCTGGGAATATCCAGAACGCTGCATATTTCTTTTATCCAGCAGTCTTCCTATTCGGCATCTCGAAGCCCGCCGGAGCCAGTTCATTGACAAGTATTCGGGACTATGCAGACTTGTGAGCCATCGGCAGGCAGGAACTATCCTGAACTCTGTAGACTACTTGTTCGCCGACGGTGGAGCGTTTTTGGTTCGATATAATCGCCGGGAATGGAAAGTCGCTTGGTGTTGCCCCGATATGGGTTACCGTAGCCATGAACTGGAAGCCAAAGTTTACAATCGCGGGATTGATGCTCCTAATTGCGATAGTGGCGATGGCGTTGGTCGCATACACGCAGCTATTGCCACGCTACAGAATTGGCTCTGATGCCGTTGCGCGGATCAATGACCGGGCGCAGGAAATTGTGGACGCAGCCTTTCCTGGACGTATCGGGGCAGCACCCGTGAAAGGCGTGGCATTGGATTCCTTCCAACGCCGCCAGGATGGCTATCGTGCATTGGTAAGACTTTCATATACGAACATCGTCAACGACAAGAACCACATGATAATCGAGTTGCGGTACGATTCCGACGGCGTATTTGTTGATGGGCGAATTCGCACCTGCAACGATCGGTGGGCATCACCTGCTCGGCTTATCGATTTGGCAAAGCGATGAGCGGGATGGGCGAACGCGACGAATTTACTAAACTCGCCAGTTCCGACGTAGTCTGGCGAGGCAACGTCGGCGAACAAACGGATGAACCGGAGCCGTTTGGCGTTCGCGAGTTTCGTTACCTGTTACTAATTCGACCCAATTTTCGGCCCGGTTATCCTGGGCGTTCGGCCAAAAGGAGACCAAAGAATGCTTCGGCAGCTTATGATCGCTGCGATGATTTTTGGCGGACTCTCCCTCTCGAACGAGAACTCGGCGCAAGACGTGTTTCGCCAATGGGGACAGTTCCCGGGGCCGAACCCGTCTCCGGATGAAATCCTTCCGGGACGAGGCCAGGACAAGTTCGCGATTGGACAAGTAATTTTTTCCTATTCTTTCGACACTGTTTCGAAGATGAGTACGGGTGTCACGAAACTCGAAGCCATAGAAGCGGTAGCACCGACAGTCAAACGCGCGCAACCCGATGCGTCCGTCTCAGCGCTTATTGAGAAACTACTTCAGATCCCCCACCGTTTTGATCTTG
>CAZFLF010000500.1:0-5592 GCA_964519825.1 uncultured Pirellulaceae bacterium
TGGAGCGCGGGTCGACGGACGCAGCCTGTTGAACTCGTTCCAGGAATCCGCCGATCGCTTCACGGGCGATCGCGCTCTTCTCCCCTGGCGGCAGGATATGCCAGGCGGCCCAAAACAATGTCTCCGGCTCGATCCAGTCCGTTTGGAAACGGCCGCGGGACTGCTCAAGATTCAGGTCGCGCGCCTCCTGATGCAGCCTCTCCAGAGTCGAAGCTCCGCCGTAGCGTTTCAACGTAGCTTCCGCATCGCCGAGTATCTGGTCCTGAACCAGTGAGGTTGCAATGGTGACGTGAGGATAAGCTTGCAGATACCGCGCGTGATGCACCTCCAGCAGGAGCGCTTCGACAAAATCCCGCGCACTGGTGCGGCTCATCTGAGCGCGGTTTTCCCAGCTGGCTTCGGTAGTGAGCAGAGCGAAATCGAGCGGAGTGTCGAGTTCCGGCGTACGATTCAATTCCAGTACCTTTCCACTTTTCACGTGCAGCTCCCCAGCAATCTGCAACCGGTTCAGGTTTCCCTCGCTGTACCGCATGATCTGGTCTGGCCGGTAGCCTTCTTCGTCCGGATGGCATGATTGCCAATAGCCGGGATCGACATTCTGCGCGGCGTGGCGAATCGATCTTCCAAAAGCGAAGTTCGTCTGAAACACGTCACGACTGATTCCTGTTGGCCCAAGTCGCGAATCCATGAGTGCCGGATCTGCGTGGAGAGCTGGCCCGAAGTCACGGTGGAGGTAGGCATTCTCTGCCGTCAGGAGGCCGTTGATTCGCGGGTGAAAACGCCCTTCCCAATAGTTTGCCAAAACCGTTTGAAATGCCGCAAGGCGCCGGCTTGTCGCGCGAAACGCGCGATCATCGAGATTCGGCCAGTCCATGATCCACGTCGACAGCTCCGGGTGGCTGGTCTTGTAGGCAATGTCGTCCGCGAGCAAGCTCCCCGTCAGAAATGTCTTGGCTGACAGCGAAAACTGTCCTCCTCCGTGTGCGATGGCTGAGGAAAGCCCTAACTTCTGCGGCACCTTCCAGAGGAATTCTTCCAGGAATTCGACGAACCGCTCGTCATAAAACCACGCCAGCGGCACCGGCTTAATGCTGTATTCAAACGTCTCAGGATCCAGAGAAAGGCGGACCTCGAACGGTTCCAGGTTTTTGTCCGGCCAGTGAAACATAAGATTCTGTCGCAGGACGTCCCATTGATCGAGATCGTCATCAAGGTCAACTCGATCGAACAGGCAATAGGTTGCACCTTCCGCGCGATGCTCCTCGTATTTTTTTTGAATCGCCTTGACGACTTTCTTTTGCGTTTTGAGCATGTATCGATCGAGAAAGTAGGCGTCCTCGCCTCCGGGCTCAACCGACATTTTCTGCCACTTCCGCACGGACTTGCGTGTCTGAAATGTCGGCTCCATCCCGACCCACGCGTGTTCGAAACCAGTCGCTTCCGGATCACGGTAGGTCGCCAGAATCGGCGTCAGCGGGTCGTTGACAGACGGATGATTGCTCACAGCAGAAGACTTTCTCTCGCGATCGCGACCAAAACACCCGGAAAAAAGCCGCCCGCTCTGGAAAAGTCTGCGACCGGCGAGGTGTGATCGTAGTGAATCGTCGACGTAGACAGTCTATCGCATCAATAGGGGTACAGCCATGCTATTGGCGCTGTAGTACGTGCGTCGCATGCCGAAACCAGGACAGGAGTGCGAATACAGTTTCTGAGGACAGAGACAGGAAAGGTAACGCAGAGGCGCAATGAGCGCGAGGGGGGAAAAAGTCCTTTACCCTCTTCGTTCCTCTGCGTTGCCAGAAATGCCGTGCAAGCCCGTGGGCGGGAAGGATTGGAAAATCCGTCCTACCATCGGAAAGCTGCGGCAGGGGCACGCCCGCAGGTGTACGATTTCGTGAGACGCGGACACTGTCGTCCCGTACCACTTGGTGTCGACAAGGAGGCTGGCCGGTTACGATTTTCGTTCGACGATTGGAGCGCCGTTCGCGAATATCTGACAACGGCAGACTCCCATCAGGATCTTTCATTCGCTCCCGGCGACCGGCGCGTTTACAGGCGACACACCAACCAACTGTCGTCTGCTATCTTTTGGGGAGGCAACTGGTAGTTATTGCAGTCAACGTCACAAAAGCTGAATGGCTACCTGTTGAAATCATGGCAAATCCTCATCCTGACCTGATTGCCAGGGGCATCGAACGTTGTTGTTTACGTGACTCCAGGCAACATCGGTTTCGGATTCATTTCATAGATCGAACGAAGGACGCGAAATGAAACGACATGAAATTGCCTTTGAACTCGCCGGGCCGACGGCCATGTGGACGCGCCCGGACACCGGCGACACGCCGGTCAGCTACCCCGCGCCGACGCTGGCGGCTGTGAAAGGAATCTTCGAGTCCATCGTCTGGCTCAAGTCCGCCGAGGTCGTTCCGACGCGCGCGGAGATTTGTGCTCCGCTCGTCTTCCATACCTACTCAACCATCTACGGCGGGCCGTTAGCAAAGAGTTGCAAACGATGAGTGAAAGTTCGCCAATCATTTCGACGTTTTATGCTCGTTGGACGGACGATCGGACCAAACCGCAACCTTTGCGTGTACATCTGACGAATGTCTCGCGAC
Source organism: uncultured Pirellulaceae bacterium (assembly GCA_964519825.1). Lineage (GTDB taxonomy): Bacteria > Planctomycetota > Planctomycetia > Pirellulales > Pirellulaceae > CAZFLF01. Next base: position 2,616 of record CAZFLF010000500.1, read on the forward strand.
GTGCCAAAACGCTCGCCAAGTTGGCACAACGAACCGACTTGGCGTTCACCGCGGCGGCGAAACTCGTCGGGTTGTTGCACGACCTGGGCAAATACCGGATCGCGTTCCAGGAGTATCTAAATCGCGGTGATCGCACACGGCGGTCGGCCGAGACCGACCATGCGGTTTATGGAGCGGCGGCGGGAGGCGTGGTCTGGGATGCGGTCGCTGTTGCTTTCGCAATCGCCGGTCACCACGCGGGTTTACACGACGAAGGACAGATGAAAAATCTGATCACCGGGTCGAAGTATCGAGCCTTGGAACGGTTTCCTGATTTGGTCGTTTTGGCGGATGCGAACGACGAACTCGCGGATGCATTGCAAACCTTGAAGCCTATAGGTGAAGACGCGAGCGAGTCATTGGCGCGGCTTGACTTCAATGAGGACGATGAATCCGACAAGCGGCGATTCGACGTTTTTGTGCGGATGTTGTTCGCGATTCTGGTCGATGCGGATCGGCTCGACTCGGAGAAGTTCGAGCAGGAGCATCGACGACAGCGCGCGTGGGAACGACCGACTCGGATGCTCGATGGCACAACGCTGCTGGCTCGGCTGGATACCGCTCGGCGAGTGAAGGGCACGGAGAAGAAAGAGTCTCGCCCGGAGTTGAACCACCTTCGAGACAGCGTGTTTGAAGCGTGCCGCGAACGCGGGCGGAATTCGTCGTCGGGTTTCTTCTCGCTGACCGTGCCCACGGGCGGCGGTAAGACGATTTCGTCGATGGCCTTCGCGCTCGATCACGCTCGGACGCACAACCTGCGGCGCGTGATTGTTGTCGTCCCGTACCTGTCCATCATCGAGCAGAACGCGCGCGACTATCGGATCATCTTCGGCGCGGATCAGGTCTTGGAGCATCACAGCGCCGTCGAAGTGTCACCGCCCAAGCAGCCGTCCGACGCGGATGCCGAAGAGCCGGCGCAGGCACTCGACATCGAACGAGCGATGGAAAATTGGGACGTGCCGATTGTCGTGACGACGGCGGTGCAGTTCATCGAGACCCTGTTCGCCGCGTCGCCTGCGAAGGCTCGCAAGCTGCACAACGTCGCGCACAGCGTGGTAATCTTCGATGAAGTACAAACGTTGCCAACGCATCTCCTCGAACCAACGCTCGACGTGCTGCGGACTTTGCAGCAGCACTTCGGAGTCAGCGTGTTGTTCTGTTCGGCGACGCAGCCCGGTTTTCTGAAATCCGGCAACCTACGTCACGGATTTCAGCCGGACGAGGTGGAGCCAATCATCGAGTCGCCCGCAGAGCTGTTTCAGAAGCTAAAGCGCGTGCAGTACCACATCGAGCCAGCTGATTCGCGCTGGGACTGGAATCGGTTGGCGGACGAGATGCTGTCGCTCAAACGGCAGCAAGCTCTTGCAGTCGTGAATCTCCGGCAACATGCGTTCGACGCGTATTTGGCGCTGAAGGCGCGGCTTGCGAGCGCGATCGATGATGCGGTCTTTCACCTGTCGTCCGCGATGTGCGCGGCGCATCGGCTCGATCTGTTGGGCCTGTCGCAAACACCACCGAAGAACAACATCAAGCAACGGCTGGTCGACAAGTTGCCGTGCTGGGTGATTTCAACGCAGCTCATTGAAGCGGGAGTTGATATAGACTTCCCGACGGTGTTCCGCGCGATGGGGCCGCTCGATTCGATCGTCCAAGCGGCCGGGCGTTGCAATCGCGAAGGCCAACTGTGCGACGAGTCCGGCCAACTGATCCCCGGTGACGTGATTGTCTTTCATCCCGAAGTCACGTCCGAGCGAAACGCTCTGCCGCCGGGCAACTATTCCAAGGCCACTGGTATCGCGCCAGACTACCTCAAAGACACGGAGCAACTCGCCACTGATCACAGCTTGTTCGCCAAGTACTTCCACGAGTTGTTCCAAATCACGGCGACCGACCGAATGCGTCGGGGCGAGGACACGATTCAGCAATCGCGAGCGAAGCTCAACTTCCGCACCGTGGCCGAGCGAGCCAAGGTCATCAGTGAAGACACGATTGGCGTCATCGTGCCATATGGCAAAGCCAAGAAGCTGATCGCCGTCATTCGCCGAACCAAGCGACTCGATCACGGAGTCTTGCGCCGGTTGCAACGCTACATGGTCAATCTGCGTCGCGGTCCGAAGTCGCTGTACGAGCAACTCAATGACGAAGCCCGGCTGCAATCGCTGTTACCCGATGTCGCGGATATCCCCGTGCTCAATGCTGAATGCTACGACCCGCAACGCGGCGTCGTCTTCAAGGAACTCTCACCAGAGGACTTCGTGCAATGAGTCATTCATCCAGCGTCACGCTTGAATTACGCGCTGGCCACCAGAGAGTGAAACTCGCCCAGATCGCGCAAGATTCTGCCATCACGGCTGAGGAATGCGAGTTATCGGCCGGTGTCGCCGAGTTTCTCATCGATGGTTACCCCACCTTGATGCCGGTTCGGATCGATCAACAGCGACTTGCGAAGGGTGCCCGATTCCGTCTGCACAACACTTGCGAGTCTGCGGAGCACGCCAATTCTTGAAGGAGAATTCTGACAATGACAGCTAACAACCGAGTGACGATTCGTGTGTGGGGTGATTATGCCTGCTTCACGCGCCCAGAGATGAAAGTCGAACGGGTCAGCTATCCGATCATGACGCCGTCGGCCGCGCGTGGAGTTCTCGAAGCGATCTTCTGGGAGCCGCAGATGTGCTACCTGATCGACCAGATCGCCGTCGTGAAAAAGGGCCGCTGGTTCAGCTTTCGCCGCAACGAAGTTTCTGCCGTCATTAGTATGGACTCGGCCGAATCATGGATGCGCGGCAAGACGCCGGTGAAGTTCATTAAGGCCGGTGCCGGGGCAGAGCACATGCAGCAACGCAACATGCTTGCGCTGGCGGAAGTCGAGTACCTCATTAAGGCCGAAGTCCGGCTGACGAAGCGAGCCAAGACGCCGAGCGACAACCTCGGCAAG
>CAZFLF010000501.1:0-5586 GCA_964519825.1 uncultured Pirellulaceae bacterium
CGATTCACTTGATCCGAATACGGACACTTCCCCTCTTTGGTTCTTGGTGACCGGCTTTCAAGAGTTTTGATCCCTGCCCAGCGGATCGCCCCGCAATCAAAGGGAAAGAGTAGCCAAGCGTCAATCGAACGTGACCGCCTGCCGCCGGGGTGGCACGGGCGAACGCGCTCCGAATGTGTGCCCCAGGCAAAGGCCCGCCAATGCATCTATCTTCAAAGGCTCGCTGGCTGCTTATCTCCTGTCTATTGTTGACAGGTTGGTCGCCCGCACAAGACAACGCGGCTGTCTCCAAACGCAAGCCTGGGCAGGTTCCCGAACAGGTCTCAGCCGAGGGCGCCGCTTACCTTCAGCGTCTGATGAAGAACACCCCCTTCGGAAGCAAGCAGTTTGATTTCGAAGAGTTGCGCAAGGGCATGGGGTCCCGCCGCTCGATCTCTGTCGAAGGGGTGCAGACCCAGTCCGCCAAGGTTGCGGAGATTCCCGCCGAGTGGGTACTGGCCCCGGGGGCCGACACGTCGGTGCGACTGCTCTACTTACACGGCGGTGGGTTTGTTTCGGGCTCGGGTGGTTATTACCTTCCACTGGCCGCCCACATCTCGGAGACCGCGAAGTGTGCAGTGTTGCTGGTCGACTATCGCCTGGCCCCCGAACACCGCTTTCCCGCGGGCCTCGACGACTGCGTGCTGGCCCACGACTGGCTGTGCTCACACGGACCAGGCGGCCGAGTCCCGGCGCGAGCGACTTTTGTGGCGGGCGATTCGGCGGGTGGCAACTTGACTCTGGCGACGCTGCTGGCCCTGCGGGACCGCAAGCTCCGGCTTCCGCAGGGGGCCATCGCGATCTCGCCTGCCGCCGACCTGACTCTGGCCAGCAAATCGTTGCAGATGGTTTACGACCCGATCATCAGTTCGAAGACCATGCCGATCTTTCGCGATCACTACCTGGGAAGGCAAGATCCGGCCAATCCCCTCGCGTCGCCCGTCTTCGGCGACTATCGGGGTCTGCCGCCGCTGTTGATCCAGGCGGGTGAACACGAAATGCTGCGCGACGACAGTGTGCGTGTGGCAACAAAGGCCCAGACCGACGGAATCGACGTGAAGCTTGAGATCTGGCCAGGCATGTTTCACGTCTTTCAGTCGCACGACCCGCTGCTGCCCGAGGGAAACGAGGCGATCGACCACATCGCCCAGTTCATTCACGCGTTGACGCCCGCGAAGTAATCAGAAGCGTTTCATCCCAGTGCGCACTTCACGTCAGTCACATTGCGAAGGGTGCTGTGTCGAACGACATCTGCCTCCGTTTTGGTAGTTTTCCTACTGCTGCTTGGTCTGACCGTCGTGTTGGGCGGCTTTTCTTTTTCCCATATGCTCGGTCAGTACGTCCTTCAGTTTGTCTTTCGGAATATTTCCAACCGCGAGCGTTTCGTCAGGGCGAATCAGGAAGTACTGTAGTGCGTGAGTGACACATAATTGCGGCTGCCAGGGCGCCCTGCTGGCACGCCGTACTCGTCGGTCCCTACAATCGCCCGCATGGCAAACACCGTCATTCGAGTGGGGATTATTGGGCTGGGCGACAACTGCCGCGTACGACATGTGCCAGGGCTGAGGGCTTGCGCTGACGTGCAGCTCGCGGCGGTGTGTAATCGGCGGCGCGAGTCGACTTTGGCTGCAGCAGCGGAATTCGGCATTCCCAAGACATTTGATCGCTGGGCCGATTTGCTGGCCGATCCGGATCTCGATGCCGTGCTGATCGGCACGTGGCCGTATCTGCATTGCCCCATCACGTTGGCCGCCTTGGAGTCCGGCAAGCATGTGCTTACGGAAGCCCGCATGGCGATGAACGTCGCCGAAGCCCGCGCGATGCTCGCCGCCACCCGCGCTCATCCGGAGCTGGTCTGCCAGATAGTTCCCAGCCCGCTGGGATTGCGAGCGGACCGCGTGATCAAGAAGCTCATCGCCTCCGGCTACCTCGGGGAACTGCGGGAAGCGGTGATCCTGGGGACCAATGTTGCCTTGGCCGACCGCCAAGCGCCGCTCTTCTGGCGGCAAATAAGCAAGTTAAGCGGTGTGAACATGCTTTCGCTGGGCATCGTGCATGAGACCTTGATTCGCTGGGTTCCCGATCCAGTGCGCGTGGTGGCTCAGGCTCATGCTTTCACGCCCGAGCGGCTCGATCCAACGAGCGGAATGCTGATTCGCGTCGGCACGCCCGACAGCGTTCAGGTACTCACCGTGCTGGCAGGCGGAGCGCGAGGCCTGTATCACGTAAGCGGCGTCACCCGGTTTGGACCGGGCAGCCAGATCCACTTGTACGGCAGCGAAGGGACGCTGAAGTATGAACTCGCGCCCCATGATCGGCTCTGGGGCGCCCAGCGCGGCGAGAACCAACTCCAGGAGATTGCGGTACCGCCCGAGCAGGAATATGGCTGGCATGTCGAAGAGGAGTTCATCGGATCAATCCGCGGCGAATGCCCAGTGCGGTTTACCGACTTCGCTACCGGAGTGCGCTACATGGAATTCACCGAAGCCGTAGTTCGCAGCGCTGCGACCGCACAGGCAGTTCAACTCCCTTTGCTCGAAGCGGCAACATAAGGTCATTCACGCCCTTGTCACTGTGGCAAGACCATCGAACCAACATCCGCTACGATGCAACGCGGGAGGTTTTCGTCGCACCAACAGGAAACCCATAATCCAGGAACCAGTAGTAATAAATGCCACTCAAATCCGTTAGTGATTCACTCCTCACGATTCGTCTTCGTAGCGCCTGCATGGACGACCAAGATCCCTAGGGCGACGCAGGCCGCGGATACAAATAGCCTAGGGGTGACTTCATCCCCGCGCAACAGGATTCCGAAGCCGACCCCGAACAGCGGCGTGGCGAAACTGAAGATCGAAATCTGCGACGCCGAATGGTGCCGCAACATGCCGGCTTGGATCGCAAAACAAATTCCCGCTACAAAGATCCCTTGATAGACGAGTGCCAGTACTGCCGTGGTCGTCAATCCACTCAGTTCGACGTGTTCAAAGGGCAAACTGAACGCGCAGAACAATACCGTTCCCACGGTGTCGAGCCAGAAGATCAGTTTTCCTGGTTCGACCGTCCGCAAAACATGCTTCATGTAGACCACGTTGATCGCTAACACTACTGCGCTCACGAACAAAATCAGATCGCCGGCCAGCGTGGGTTGGTCGATTGCCTTGGCCGAAGTTGCGGGAGCGGAAGTTCGCACCAGCAGCAAGAGCACGCCGGCGAAGGCGACGCACACGCCGAGCAACTTGGCCCCGGTCAGGCGATCCCCTCGAGTGATGAAGTGTTCGATCAATACGACCCACAAGACAAAGGTGTTAATCAACATCGAGGCGTGGGACGAGTCCGAGAGGGTGACGCCAATGTTGAACGTCGCGATTTGCACAAACAGGCCGCAGCCCGTCAACACAACCGGCAGCACTTGACCACGTGTCAGCCGGACGCCACAACCTGCGAAGCGACACCAGAAGTACATGAACACACTGGCCATCGCGAAGCGAATCGCAGCGACTGCAATCGGCGGCAGAGTATCGACGCTGTAGCTCACGGCCACCGGGTTCGCGCCCCACAGTGCCACTGTCAACAGCGCCAACGCTGCGATCCGCAAGTTGACTGGTTTCAACGTGGGAACCGTCATATTCTCTGCGACTGTCTTCATGTTCTCTCGCCGGATTCATAGCATCGTCGCCCCGCTTTCAGGCAACGGTCCATCAACGACTCAACAGTTGTATTTGGCCTGTATTGGAACAACCAACGCCCGTTCAGTCTCTGGTTGAGAAGACGAGTCCTGTCCTCTTCGGATTTGAGACAGTTCCTCACTTGATCGAACACTTTCGTAGAACTCCGTGTAACCGCTCTACACTTCGCGAGCGACTGACCCCGGGACAGTCCGCTTCGTTCACCGAAGAGTGGTTTTTGATGCCGTTTCCGTTTCCGTCGAAGGGAGATACGGTCGACTTGTCACGCGTGCGGGCGCAGGTCGGCAACTGACGAGTTTCATTCTCAATGCTGTTCCCAGTGATGCTTGACAGCCCGGTCGGAAGCTGGACACTAACCAGCGTCGGGGTAAGTTGAGTCGAGTCGGCCAGTGTCTGTTCACCAATGGCCTGCGAGCGTCATGCTCGGGAAAGGATGGATCGCATCATGAGACTCACACGTCTGGTTTCCTCGTTTGCTGTATTTGCCATGATGGTCGCCGGTGCTCTTTCGGCACAGGAGCGGGCGGAGGTTGCTCCGGTTCAGTTCGAGCCGCCGCTTCGGCTGAAGGCGGGCAAAGAGTTTATCGACACGGGAAAGGACATCGCCCACGCGGGACCGCTTACTGTGGACCTCGACGCCGATGGCAAGCCCGATCTGCTAGTGGGTAACTTTCGTGGACACTTCCAGGTTTACATGAACATCGGCACTCGCGCGGAGCCGGAATATGAGGACAAGGGACTCCTCGAGACCGAGGGGCAGACGGCCAAAGTTCCCAACTGGTGATGCATCGGACTCGGTCCGCAGTTTGCGGATATTACAGGCGATGGCATCAACGATCTTTTCACGGGCTGTTTCGAGGGGGGTGTCTATGTGCTTGCCGGGACCAAGGACCACAAATTCACCGCACCGCAGAAGCTCCTCGACAAGGCGGGGAATGTCCTCCGTCTTGGACACTACTGGGACTACGACGCGAAAAAATGGACTGGCGTCGCGGAAAGCAAGTACAAGGAAAAGCTCGGCATCGGCGCGGCTGGCGTGGACTGGGACGAGGATGGCGACCTTGATCTCGTCTTAGGCTCCACGGACGGCTCTCTGTTCGTCCGATTGAACGAAGGATCTTCGACGAAGCCGGCGTTCGCCACCGAGAGCATCCTGCTCATGAAAGGAAGTGTTCCATTGGAAGTGCCGGGCCGCGACGTCATTCCGAAAATCGCGGACTGGGACGGGGACGGTCATTTCGACATTTTGAGCGGCAGTGGCGACGGTGGCGTTTATTGGTTACGAAACTTGGGCACGAAAGGTGCCCCCGCCTTCGCGAGTCCCCAAGAAATTGTTCGGCCGAAAAATTCGGCGAGTGACGCCGTCAAACCCAACTGGCCGGGCGAGCGCACTCAGGTTTGCGCTACGGATTACGATGGCGACGGGGACCTCGACCTCCTTGTCGGCGACTACCACAGTCAGGACCGTGAAATGCACGGTTGGGTCTGGCTCTTTCGGCGCCGCTAAGTGTATCTCCGATCACGGCTCGACGCCGAGTACCACTGTCAGGTACTGGATTTGTGTGCCACGGGCAATAGTTCGACAAGTACGATTGTGAGTGGCGGCACGACTCGGCTGTCGAACTTGCGGCCCGTGCGGAGCTGCAACGAATGTCTGACCCCATCTCCCCCAGGACGACGACGAACTTCGTAAATGTCGATTGGACGGACTGAGTCCAGCTGGTAACATTTCGTCTGCCACGGTTGTTGGGATCGCCGGTGGGCGCCCCATGCCGCTGACTTTGGTGCTGGATTAGTGAGCGGTACGGCGCTAGCCGCCGGTATTTCGCATGGAAAATCGTCATGATGACACCGGTGGCTA
>CAZFLF010000502.1:0-4191 GCA_964519825.1 uncultured Pirellulaceae bacterium
ACAGGGTTTCTTGCCGAACAGGGTTTCTTGCCGAACAGGGTTTCTTGCCGAACAGGGTTTCTTGCCGAACAGGGTTTCTTGCCGAACAGGGTTTCTTGCCGAACAGCGTAGAAATGCGGGGGGTTTCCCGAGCGGCCAAAGGGGTCAGACTGTAAATCTGATGGCTTAGTCCTTCGTAGGTTCGAATCCTACACCCCCCATTGCCCACCCCCGCACGGACGCTACGGAGTGATTGCGGGTGTAGCTCAATGGTAGAGCGACAGCCTTCCAAGCTGTACACGAGGGTTCGATTCCCTTCACCCGCTCCTTGGTGCAATAAAATTGGCGGAGCAAGAGCTGGTCGAACAAGAATCGACAGAGCAACAAATGGCGGAACTTGAAATGGCGGAGCAAGAATTGCCGGAGCAAAAACTGCCGGAGCAAAAATTGCCGGAGCAAAAATTGCCGGAGCAAAAATTGATTGCTTACCGGTAACCGAACGAAATGAAGAGTGCCGGCATCAGCTGGTCGCACTCAGCTGGTCGCACTCACCTGGTCGCGCAGTGTGGCTGCTGTAGCTCAGCTGGTAGAGCGCGTCCTTGGTAAGGACGAGGTCGTGGGTCCGAGTCCCACCAGCAGCTCTTTCGGTTTCGGTGGCGTCAAGTTACAAAGATCACTTTCGTAAAGTTTGTTTACAGATCCAGTCACTAGTAGAGTAGGTGCACGAGCATGGCCAAGGACGTATTCACGCGTAACAAGCCGCATTGCAATGTGGGGACCATCGGCCACATTGACCATGGGAAGACGACTTTGACAGGAGCCCTGTTGGCGGTCCAGGCCGTCAAGGGGATGGCTCAATTCAAGGCGTACTCGGAAATCGCCAAGGGGGGGACCGTTCGCGACGAAACGAAGACGGTTACGATTTCCGTGGCGCACGTCGAATACGAGACGGAGAATCGCCACTACGCTCATATCGACTGCCCCGGTCACGCCGACTTCATTAAGAACATGATTACGGGTGCCGCCCAAATGGACGGGGCAATCCTTGTGGTGTCCGCTGCCGACGGCCCGATGCCTCAAACCAAAGAACACGTTTTGTTGGCTCGACAGGTCGATGTGCCTGCGGTCGTCGTGTTCATGAACAAGATTGATTTGGTGGATGACCCCGAATTGCTGGATCTGGTTGAGATCGAAATTCGCGAACTCTTAAACAAGTACGGATTCCCCGGCGACGACATTCCGATCATTCGTGGCTCGGCTTTGCCGGCCTACCAGAATCCTAAAGAACCTGCCGCCTCCAAGTGTATCAGCGAGTTGTTGGCGGCTGTTGATAGTTACATTCCCCAGCCCATTCGCGAAGAGGACAAGCCGTTCTTAATGGCGGTGGAGGACGTCTTCTCGATTGAAGGCCGCGGCACGGTTGCCACAGGACGAATTGAGCGGGGTCGAGTGAAAGTCGGGGAGGAAATCGAGGTGGTTGGACTCTCCCCGGATAAGCGCAGAACGACGGTGACGGGTGTCGAAATGTTTCGCAAGCTGTTGGATGAAGGCAAGGCGGGGGACAACGTCGGCTGCTTGCTGCGCGGGATCAAACGTGAGGAGATTGAGCGGGGACAAGTGTTGGCCAAGCCAGGGTCGATCACTCCCCATACAAAGTTTGAGGCGGAAGTTTACTGTCTGTCAAAGGATGAAGGTGGGCGGCACACGCCGTTCTTTAGCGGATATCGCCCGCAGTTCTATTTCCGAACAACGGACGTGACTGGTACCGCGAATTTGGTTGGCGCCGAAATGTGCATGCCCGGTGACAATGTCCGGGTGAGTATCGAATTGCACAAGCCGATTGCGCTGGACGATGGTGTGCGGTTCGCCATTCGCGAAGGTGGTAAGACGGTCGGCTCAGGTGTTGTAACCAAGATTCTGGAATAACCGCCGGAAAAGATTTGCCTGGAGGGGTGTAGCTCAATTGGCAGAGCACCGGTCTCCAAAACCGGGGGTTGCGAGTTCGACTCCCGCCGCCCCTGCCATCAAACCGCGGACCAAGCTGGGGCGCTGATTCGCCCCACTTGGTCGCGATTGCCGTTTTTGAGAAACGTGATTGAGAAATGTGTTTGAGAAAGCGGCGCCGTGGTTTGTACTTGGTAGCGATGGAGTGTTCTGGGCGCCGCAATGACTGCGGTGTTGCACTATGAGCAGCGAGAGGACAATGGCCGCAAATTCGTTTCTTGGCGAGTTGTTTCAGGCTGGGTTGTATAAGCCCAGCCAGGGACGGATCACACGTCAAGTGACGTGCGGAGCGTTATGGGTGGTCCTTCTGATTGCCGCCTATCGGTTGTACGTGGCTCTTTTTGACGCCCCGGCAATCGTGCAATATGCGGCGCCGGTCGCGTTGGCCGTGCTGGGAGGTTGGGCCAGTTATCGCCTAGTGAATTATCCCCGCTTTGCCGATTTTTTGATCGCAGTCGAAGCGGAAATGAATAAGGTTTCGTGGCCCTCCTGGCCGGAATTGGTCCGTAGTTCGGTGGTCGTTATTTTTGTGATGTTTGCTTTGGCTGCCGTGTTGCTGGCGTTCGATGCCTTGTGGACCTTCCTGTTTCGGGATGTGCTCCACATCATTCGCTAGAAGAAGTTCATTCCCAAGAAGTTTATTCGCAAGAAATCAACAAGTGAAATCGACAATGCCGCGGCCACTCGTTCGCAATGCGTGAAGGGCAAGTTGTGAGCACGGAACCTGAAGACCTCGAGACTCAACAGCCAATCCCAGGCGAAAGTTTGGAATCGGCCGGTGCGAATTCGTCGGCTGATCCAGACAACGGCTCCAAGTCGCCAAGTGGCGTAGACTCGCCCGCTGCTGAGCAGTTGAAGCGGGACGAAACGGTCGAAAATTCCATCGGCGATGCGGGACCAGGCGACGCTAACCTGGACAACGCTCCACCAGACAACGATGCACCAGAAGACGCTGAGCTTGAAGACGACGACGCTGAGGTTGAAGACACAGACGTTGAGGACACAGAGGTTGAAGATGTTGAGCCGTTGGAGCTGATTCTGGAGCCATCGGTAGACGAGGAGCTAAAAACCGAGTGGTACATTTTGAAGGTGCAGGTCAATCGGGAGGATTCGATTCGGGATGCCCTGCAGCGCCGTGTGAAGGTCGAAGGGTTGGATCGGTACTTCAAAGAGATCGTCGTACCTACGGAAGATGTGGCTGAGTTCACCAAGACGGGGAAGCGGCGGGTCGTCAAGCGCAAGCTTTATCCGGGCTACATCATGGTGAGCATGCACATCAATGATGAAACTTGGTTCCTCGTTCGCGAAACACCGGGCATTGGAGACTTTACCGGTTCGGCTGGCAAACCGACGCCAATGCTGCAGCGAGACGTGGATCGAATCCTTAACATCGGCAAGGCGGACGACGGTATTGATGCTCACGTCAAGACCGCAATTCCCTTTAAGCAGGGGGATCGGGTGCGGGTCAAGGACGGTTATTTTCAGAATTTCGAGGGGGATGTGGAGTCGGTCGACGAAGCAAACGGCCGTGTCACGGTGATGATCAATATCTTCGGCCGGTCCACGCCCGTTGAATTAGAACATTGGCAGATTGAAGCGGTGTAGTTGAAGCGGTGTAGTCGTGCGGTGTAGTCGTGCGGTGTAGTCGTGCGGTGTAGTCGTGCGGTGTCTGCCCGGGATAATTAACCCAAGCACATGAATTGGTTGGCGTATGGCAAAGCAAATGACGGGACAAGCGAAGTTTCAAGTGCCCGGCGGTCAGGCGACTCCGGCCCCCCCCGTTGGAACGTCGCTGGGAAAATTCGGGATCAATCTCGGTCAGTTCGTGCAGCAATTCAACGATCGGACCCGCGAATACAACGGCACTCCGATTCCCGTGATTGTGACTGTCTACAACGATCGGTCATTCGAGTTCATTTGCAAGAGTCCGCCAGCATCGGCGCTGCTCAAGCAAGCCGCCGGCATTGCCAAGGGCTCGGGTGTTCCGAACAAAGAAAAGGTTGGCAAGGTAACGCACTCTCAGGTCGTGGACATCTGTCACAAAAAGATGGCTGACCTGAATGCGCGGGATATCGATCATGCTCGGCGTTTGATCGAAGGCACCGCCCGCAGCATGGGCATTGATGTCATTGAAGGTTGAAGTCGTTGAGGGTTTGAAGTCGTTGAGGGTTTGAAGTCGTTGAGGGTTTGAAGTCGTTGAGGGTTTGA
>CAZFLF010000502.1:4291-5584 GCA_964519825.1 uncultured Pirellulaceae bacterium
AGTCATGGCGAAAGAATCAAAGCGTTACCGGGCACTGGCAGAACTGACCAAGTCAATCGAAGTGCTCCCATTGGCGAAAGCGGTGGAGTTGTTGAAGAATTTTGGTACTACCAAGTTCGACCAAACCGTTGAGATTCACTTGCGATTGGGAATTGATCCTAAGCAGGCGGATCAGCTGGTTCGGGGATCGGTTGTGTTGCCGCATGGGATTGGTAAGAGCCAGCGGGTCATTGTATTTGCCAAGGGTGATTTGGCGAATGTGGCCAAGGACGCCGGCGCGGACCTGGTCGGGCAAGAAGATCTAGCTGAGAAGTTGAAAGGTGGTTGGCTTGACTTCGACGTGTGCATCGCGACTCCCGATATGATGGGTTTGGTTGGCCCGCTTGGACGGGTCCTTGGTCCGCGCGGTTTGATGCCGTCCCCACGTGCTGGAACAGTCACTACGGATGTGGCCAAGGTCGTGAAAGAATACAAGGCGGGTAAAGTCGAGTTCCGCAACGACGACGGTGGAAATGTGCATGCCGTAGTGGGCAAGATTAGTTTCGATCCCAAGAATCTGCAGGACAATATTCAGGCCTTTATTGATTACATCCATGGTTTAAAGCCGCATTCCGTCAAGGGTACCTACGTCAAGAACATCTCGATTTGCGCGACGATGAGTCCCGGGATTCCGATTGCGGCTTAGTTTCCGTGTCGGCAAATCAGGCGATCGCGGATTGTTTTTGAAAGCGAATTGCAATGAGCAAGTACGTTAAGAATCTGGTGGTTGAGGATATTCAACGTCGGCTGCAGGGTGTCCAGGATGCCGTAGTGGTCAACGTCATCGGTTTGGACTCCGGCAAGACATTCTTGCTGCGAAAGAAACTGCGCGAGAAGCACATCAATGTTCTGGTCGTGAAAAACAGTTTGGTGAAACGCGCCACCGAAGGGACGAGACTCGGTCCGGCCTTTGACGGGGTGGAAGGTTCACTCGCGGTCTGCTGGGGTAGCGAAGATTTTGTGTCGCTAGTGAAGGAGGTCATCCACCTCGGAAAGATGGCCGAGTTCGACAAATTCTCGGCTCGCGGTGGGGTGCTGGACGGCGAACAGTTGTCCGCGGAGAAGGTTAAGCAAATCAGCAAATGGCCGAACCGGCTGGAGCAATTGAGCATTCTGCTGGGCCAGATTCTCTCGCCGGGGGCGACCTTACTGTCGCAGCTCAGTTCGCCGGGGGGCGCACTGGCAAGCCAAATCAAGGAAGTGGAGAAAAAGGGAAAAGAAAAGGGAGAGGAAAAGGGAGAGGAAAAGGGAGAG
>CAZFLF010000503.1:0-5577 GCA_964519825.1 uncultured Pirellulaceae bacterium
AGATAGAGCACCGGGAAGCGCTTTCCGACGGGCATTTCGCGGGGAGTCAGCACGCGGATTTTCGTCGGACCAGACTGAAAATCGGACTCGACGGAATGAGTTCGAATTCCCGACTCGTCGACGATAGCCGGCCCAACCCAATGGCCGTCGACTTTGTCACAGCGGCCAACATACGATTCCTTGGTTTGCGCCATCGCAGGTAGATAGAGCAAGACCCAAGTTACGACGATGCCGGTTGCCGAATCGCGTTTGCGAACCATGGCCGCCACGCAAATCCTTCCACGACGAAGTCAATTTCGACCGGTGCGCATTGAAGTACGGCGGATAGCGAGATATTGGACTGTCACTCGTGACGCAGCGCTTCGATCGGATCCATTTGCGCGGCACGGTAGGCGGGATAGAGTCCGAACATCACGCCAATCGCCACGGAAATGAAAAAGGCTAGCGGAATCGAGAACGGCACGATGATCGGTTGCACGTTGCGCACCACCGTTGGCAGACCGACCAATAGCTGCGGGGCGTATTCTTCTAGACTCCAGTGCAAGATTTGAATCGCCGGGAGGCAAGCATATCCGCCCACGATCCCGGTTAATCCACCCATGACCGAGAGGGCTACGGTTTCAATGAGGAACTGGCGAATAATGTCGAATCGTTTCGCGCCCAGGGCGCGGCGAATGCCGATTTCACGAGTCCGCTCGGTGACGGTGGCCAGCATGATGTTCATGATGCCAATGCCGCCGACGACCAGTGAAATCGCCGCAACAAAACCCATCAATATCATCAACATCATCTTGGTCGTCTTTGCTTGTTCAATCAGCTCCAGGGGAATGATCACCGCTGTATCGCCCATCTTTTCGTGATTAGGTTTCAAGGATTCTTCGACAAGTTCCGCGGTCCGCATAACATTGTCGATGTGGTCGATTTTGAGCGTAATCTGATTCAATTCCATCTGCTCACCATCGCGCGAACCGCTGCGGCGGACGATCACGGTATCACCGATGCGACGTTGCAACGTTGTAATCGGGATATAGATGTCGTCGGAAAAGACCTGAGACGCCAGCGACCCGCCGATGGCTGCGGTCGGCTGACGGTCTTTCACGATGCCTACGACACGATAGTAATCTTGTTCATCGGTAAGATAGATTCGCCGGCCAAGCGCCTCTTCGTAGCCGAACAGGCGTTCCGCCATGTTCTCCGCGAGGACGCAGACGTTTTCCTCCTTCTGGAGTTCCGCGTCGGTCACAAAATGCCCACGATCGACCTGTAATTGGGTCACTTCCGCGTACTCCGGCGTGCAACCCACGACTCGGGCGTCGCTTAATTGACCGCGGTAGCGAACCTCACGGTGCATTTCGCGAATCGGGATGGCGGCGACCACCGTGGGAATCGTTTCGACGATCCTGTCGAAATCCTCCCGCAGCAAACCGTAGGGCAGGATAAAACTCCCCGCGCTCCCTTCGGGAGGATTGATCGGTTTGCGCGAGCGGACCATTACATTCTGTGCGCCGAGACCCTCAATCTGCTTCTGCGCTTGATCGCTGATCCCTTCTCCAATGGCCAGCAACCAGATAACGCTCGCCACGCCGATAAAAATACCCAGCACGGTCAGCGCGGACCGCATTGGATGCAGCAATAAACTCTTGATGCCGAGCAGGCAGGTGCGAAGCAAAAACATCTGATGATTTGAAATGAGGAGGTTCTAAGAGTTGCTCACCGTACGCCGGATCCGCACGGACATCTTGGGTTCCAGTCCGCATTCCGCCGCCCCGCCATTCATTTCAGCTGGCGGCTGCAGCCGGAGCGGCGGAGTTCCCACTGATGACGCGCTTTTCGCCGCTTTGTACATCGGACTGGACCAATCCGTCGCGCAGCCGAACGACTCGCTTGGAATGGGCCGCGACATCGTTTTCATGCGTGACCATGATGATTGTCTTGCCCAAATTGTTCAGGTTTTCAAACAGCCGCAAAATCTCCTCGGTGGTAGCTGAGTCAAGATTCCCCGTCGGTTCGTCGGCCAGGACGAAATAAGGGTCGTTCACCAGGCTGCGGGCAATAGCCACACGCTGTTGTTGACCGCCTGAAAGCTGCGCCGGTCGATGATTCAATCGGTCGCCAAGGCCAACCATGTCCGCCAGTTCATGGCAGCGTTTGCGGCTGGCGCTACTCAACCGTCCCAGGTAATACAGTGGGACTTCAATGTTCTCGACCACGGTAAGCTGCTGGATCAAGTTGTAGGACTGAAAGACGAACCCAATTCGCGACGCGCGGATCCGCGATAATTGGTTGTCGTTCATCTTGGCCACATCCTCATCGCCGAGGAACAACGAACCATTCGTGGGCTTGTCCAGGCATCCCAATAAATTCAACAACGTACTCTTGCCAGACCCGGAGGGCCCCATAATCGACACGTAGTCCCCTTCGGGAATGTCGAATGACACGCCGCGCAGAGCACGGACCGTCTCGCCCTTCAGGACGTAGTCCTTCGTCAGATTAACGAGTTTCGCGGCGAGTCTCTCTGTCATGGCACTACTGTGCGCCCCCTTGCGTCTCCGTGCCCGTGCGGCCAGCAGTCTTATTCTGATTCAAGCTGCCGGTGTTTTCACCCTGCGCAGCCTCAGCCGGTTTGGCGACTTTGGTTTTTTTGGCTGGAAGACTTGGCGAGTTTTCCTTCGCCACCGCTGTGTTCGCCGGTCCTACTGTGGATTTCTCCACGGCTGTCGTCGCTGGTACCACTTTGGATTTCGCCACGCGCTGCTGCTCGACGGATTCCTTGGGGAGTTTGTTCGCATCGAACAACGCCAGATGCTTGCGCGGATTCATGACGATTTGTTCATTCTCGTGCAATGGCTCCGATTTTTCTTCATCGATTGCCGCGGTTTTTTCGTTGGTGGAACTGATGAACACTTCGCGGGTATCCCATTGGGTTCCGTTCTGCACGAGGCAAAAAGTCTTGCCATTCCGCTCGTAAATGGCCTGCACCGGAACCTGTAGCGCCTGCGGGCGACTCTCAACATGAATTCGGACTTCGGCGGTCAACCCGACGCGAAGCGAAGGGGGCGGGTCCGAGATCTGGATAAAGGTCGCATATTCCTTGATCGAGGAACTAAACCAATTGCTAGGCTCGGCGTATTTATTGACTCGCGTTACGGTCCCCTCCAGGACCTCTTCGCCAAATGCATCGATCCCGATCGAGACCGACATACCATCCCGGATCAGGTTAATTCGGGATTCGGACACTTTGGCTTTGACTTGCATAGAAGTCGGATCGGGGAGACGAAGGATGACCTGGTTCTCACGCACCATCGCGCCCGCTTCGACGACGAATTCGCTGCCGCTCCGGCTGCTTTGAATATTGGCGTACACAACCTGGCCGTCCTGGGGCGCGACAACCTTGCACTTGGTGATCTGGTCCTCAATGTCGCGCAGTTTTTTCAGCTCCTCTTCGTGACTACTCTGCTCGTTCTTCCATTTCACCTGAGCGGACTGAATATCACTTTCAAGTTGAGTCAGCATTTTTTGTTGTGTGTACTTTTCCAGCACTTCGAGTTTCCGTTCGGACAGATCAAGATCATTCTGTGCGGCGTCAACTCGAAACTGTTCCCCCTCTAACTGTAAGGAACTTAATAACCCGCGCGAGACCAGCCGTTTGATCGAATCATGGGACAGTTGCGCCTTCTTGAGCGTCTCTTCCGCGACGAAAATTTGATTTTGAATCGTCTTTTCCTGTTCCTTGTAAGTTCCTTCCAGGTATTCCTTCTTGGCGATCAACGCCGTGTCGTAGGTCGCTTTGGCCTGAATCACCAACGCTTCGATGGTGTTGACCGCGATCCGCTGGCTGCCCCGCTCTTGCTCGAGAGCCGACGAATCGAACGAGACTAGCCAGTCTCCCTTCTTGACGATCGTTCCTTCGCGGACGAGATCAATAATGGAAGTCGATGTGACGCTGGTTCCCCGCGCCCGAATTTCACAACGAATTTCCACGTTATTGGAGCTTTCGACTTCCCCTTGTTCGAGAACTTCATGTTCGTAGGGGCCACGAGAAACCGCTGTCAGTAACGGTACCAAATTGATATCGGTGTCATCACCGCGCATGAAATAGACGACGAGTCCGACAATGACCGCAAATACTGTCAGCGAGCCGATCAGGTAAAAAACCGTTGATCCATCACGGCGTGCGCGTGTCGCCGAATGATGGGTGAACTGAGGCATCTGCCGATCCTTATTGCGGTGACGGAAGTCCGGCGGGAGTCGTCTACGGTAGGCACTGACGCGGGTTACTGCCCATTCTATCCACGGCCAAGCCGACTTGTCACGGCGCTGATTGCCCCTGGCGATCAATTATGCCGGATCAAAAGAATGTCACCGTCCTGGATAACGTATTCCTTATGCTCCTGGCGTAACAGGCCGTGAGCCTTGATCTCGCGTTCGCTCCCGAGACGGACCAAGTCCGCGCAGGTCATAACCTCGGCTCGGATGAACCCTTTGGCGAGATCCGTGTGGATATTTCCGGCGGCATCGACCGCCGTGCCCCCTTTGTGAATCATCCAAGTCCGGACTTCTTTCTCGCCCGCCGTGAAAAAGAGCATCTGGCCTGAAGCATCCATGATCCGCCGGATCAACGATTCGCGGTCAACCGCGTGCACACCCATCTCACGGCAGAAGTCGTCCCGCTCGTTGGACGGCATCTTCGCGAGTTCCACTTGCAATGACAGCGATACGGCCGCGATCGGGCAACCTGGCTGGGCCAACTTATCAAATCGGGTCGGGTCGCGCTCGTCGTCGGCGATATTCATGACCGCGAATCGAGGCTTCTCGCTGAACAATTGGAACGAACGCGTGGCCTTCTTTTGCTCGGGAGTCAGTTCCAGATCATGCAACGATTGGCCCGCTTCGAGCTGAGCCAGCAATGGTTCGAGCGCCGCCAACTCGATTTCCATTTCCTCACGATTCGGGCGCGGCCGTCCGATCTGATCGCGTAGGCGCTCCACACGGCCGGTGACGATATCCAGGTCGGCAATCAGCAAGTCTTCGTCGAACCGCTGCAAGTCGGCCGCCGCATCGCCCCCGCTGTACGCCGCCACAACCATTACCAGACAACCCGCCTCACGGATCGTTGCCAGTTTCTGAGCACTCCCCTCGTGACTGCGACTCAAACCGGGAGTATCAACGAGTTCCACCGCCGCGTGCGTGATTTTTTTGGGTTGATGGATATCGCACAACGACTTGATGCGCGGATCAATGACCGTCGCCATCGCACTCTGAGTCGTATGCGCGAGAGCAGGGTTGGCCGGCGATCCGGTCAACCACTCAAACAACGAGCTTTTACCGCTACCCTGGTATCCAACGATGCCGATTTTCATACTTCTTTCCTGAGCAAGTTTCCTGGGCGGCCCAACCGGAAACGCGCCCTTTAATCAATCTGAAATAATGACTGTCGCCGGAATCGTGTGAGCGTCACGATTGTAGGTGGATATTCACAATCGTTTAACGGCAAGCCGAAGGCGATGGCGTGGCTGGCCGCACTTCAGTCGCCTTCGGCTTGCCGTTAAACGATCTACCTACAAACAAGACGCACAC
>CAZFLF010000504.1:0-5572 GCA_964519825.1 uncultured Pirellulaceae bacterium
GATGCGATAACCGTCGCCAGGGTATCACGCCGCGCCGACTGGGGGCAATCGAGCAGTCGATAATCGGAACAATTCGGCGCGCGAGCATTTTGCATAACTCACCGGGCACGAAAAGAGGGGTACGGCGCATCGCAATCGCCAGGCGATCCCGCAGACCGGTTGGTGACGTCGCGTTCCATGTTTCCGTTTTGAGTGTCAGCGGGTACACTCATCCCGCGCAAAGTTTCATTCTCCATGTGGATCGAACTTATCGATTCGCCAATTCGGAGCTGTGACTTTGCCTCCGTTCGAATCATCCGCCGGGTCACGACTGGCGGCGCTCGAGTGGCACTTCGAGTCATTCGCGTTCGTGTATGTCCAGCAGTTGTATCGCATCCTGGCGTTCTTCGTTCTGGCGGTCGTATTGGGGTTGGTGGCCCGGACCTACCAACGCTTCAAATAGGTGCTTTATGTCAATCGTCGAGGAGCTTGCTGTTATCCAGCGCCAAAATCAGCAACCAATGGGAGCAGTCCCCTGTGAACCGAGTGCCCACCTTTGGCCGCGGCTCTGCCGCTATATGAACAACCGGCGACCAAAAAAGTGTGTGTTGTGCATGTGCCTCGTCGGTGCGGTATTGTTCGGCGTGACCTGCGTTCGTGGACAGGAATCCGCTCCAGGCCCGGCGGCTCCACCGGAAGACACGGCGACGGAATTGCAAGCCCGGTGGGAATACTATGTCCCCGTGCCGATTCCCGCTGCCGCAATGCCAATCCCTGACGCTCCGCCGAATGCGGGCGGACCAGCGCTAGTCGACTTCATCCTCGGGCCGAGCGTCTTTCCGCACGCCCGATTGGATCTCGGCGACTTGAGACTGTACGACGTAGCAGGTCAGCCGGTCCCTTATGCACTCCGTTACTTGCGACCAAAGTCCGAGCGCGATCGAGTGCCGACGGAAGAATTCAACCGATCCGAACCAAAGGACGGTCCCACGGAGCTGACGCTCGACCTGAACGGGGACGACATCGAACACAACGAGATCGAAATTGTGACGAGCGGTGAGAATTTTCGTCGCGCCGTCGAGGCCGAAGGGAGCGACGATGGAAAGCTGTGGAGACGACTGGCGAGAGGGTACTTGATTCGTTTCGCTCATGACGATCAGAAAATCAATCTGCAATCGATCAGTTACCCGACCAGCCGGTTCCGCTATGTGCGCGTCCGAGTCTCGCCAGACCCAGCTCGCCTGGACTCTGACGGCGGGAAGGACGAATTCACGACGGAGGTCCACGTCCTTCGTCACGTTGACGTACCAGGCGAGACCCTGATGCTCACGGGCACCCTTGGTCCGCGCGAGCCTGTGCGGACGTACGGTGCTCCCGGTTCGGCGTGGATCATCGAGTTAGGTGGTCAGCGCGTGCCGTGTGACCGGATCGAGGTCGACGTCGCCGATGCCGAATTTGCCAGGGATATTCAAATCGAATACGAGTTACTCGATGAGATTCGTTCGCGAGTCGTCTTCTCCAGCGTCACGTTGACTGGCGAATCGTTGTGGCAACGACGGGCCGGAGAGCCGAAAAAGCCGATGGTAGTCCTGTTTTCCGAAGTACAAACCAGCCGCCTCAAACTTCGGGTCACCGATTATCGCAATCCGCCACTGACGATTCGCACGGTCAAATTCGGCGTACCGGCGAGACAAGTAGTGTTCGCTCGCCCGCCAAGTGACAAAGGCGAACTGCGGCTCTATTTCGGAAACCCGGGTGCGGAACCGCCGAACTACGATTTCGCGCGCAACTTGCCGGCAAAGCTGCCTTCACCGCCGGTCCGCGTCCCGCTTGGCGAAGCCCAGCGCAACCCCGACTTTGTCCCACCTCCCCAGCCGTTCACCGAACAATTCCCCTGGCTCATTTACGTCGTACTCAGTTCGGTCACGGTCGTTCTTTCCACCGTGATCGTGAGTCTCTCTCGCACCGCAATTGCCATTCACGATGCGACGAACGTGGAGCCACCCGCGCCGAACTCGACATGAACGGCCACCGGCCTTGGCCAACGGAATCGTTCACCAGTGTAAATTGCACTAAAGAAGCAGATTGGCGAATCGGCGACTATACTTTGACGAACCTTGCCGGATGTTTCCTAGCGGCGGCAAACAGTTGCCGGAACCTGAGTGACTCGCAGACATGCCACAGACGAAAACCTTGCCGCTGACGCACTTTGAAGAGTTGATGTTTTGGGAGGATCGCCCGGCGTACCCGTGCTGTCCCTTCATTCGTCTGCGATTTGCCGGCCAACTGGATCGCTCGGCAGTGGATGTCGCACTGTCGCAAGCCATCGTGCAGCATCCGTTACTCATGTCGAATGTCGAACTCCGAGCGGGACGCCTGCATTGGGTACCGGCCGATCCGCGACTGGCCGTCTCTTGGAGCGATGTTGCTGTTAGTCCCAGCGACGATTTCCCGCGTGCGACGCCCATCGACTTGCAGAACGAGATTGGCCTGCGCGTGTTTGTCACAGCCGGGTCGCAGTCGTCGGACCTCGTCCTGTATTTCCACCACTCCTGTTGTGATGGCGCCGGAATTCTAACCTTTATAGACGACTTACTGATTGCCTATGCTCGAGAACGAGGTGAGTCGTCCCCGCAAGTGAGGCTGCGTAGTTACGACGCCGAACGGCTGGCGGATCGCGACCGCTATGACCTGACATGGTGGAAGCTGCTCAAAATGCTCCCGAGGCAACTGATTGGATTGCAGGGCGCAAAGCAGTTTATGGAGCGCAATCCGTCCCCCCTCATTCCACACACTCCCAGACCCGATGAGGACGCGCTTCCAACCGACTTCCCGTCGAACGTGACTCACCAATTCACTGTCGATGAGACGACTCGCCTCCGACAAGTCGCTCAGCGGCTTAACGTGACAACCAATGACTTGCTGGCTCGCGACCTGTTCTTGGCGCTGGTTCGATGGCGACGCGAACAAGGGTGCGGGAACGACCAAGAGTGGCTGCGAATGATGGTGCCGATGAATCTTCGGTCGCCTCGTGACCGCGAGCTATCGGCGGCAAATGTGGTGAGTTCCGTCTTTCTGGATCGCCGTGGCGAGGATGCCGTCGACCCGGAAAGGCTGCTAACCACCATCCACGAAGAGATGGAGCTAATCAAACGCAACCAATTGGGACTGACGTTCGTGTTTTCATTGCGGTTAGTTCGCTGGCTGCCGGGCGGACTGCGGAAATCGGCCCGTCAGAACAAGTGCACGGTGTCGTGTTTCCTTAGCAATTTCGGCAGGGTATTGGCGCGGTCACCGCTTCCCAAGTGCGACGACCGGTTAGTGGTTGGCGACACGCAACTTGAGAGCCTGCAAGTGCTGGCGCCGCTCCGACCTTACAACTGCGCGCCGTTCGTTGTCCACCAATACGCGGGAAGACTGGAGCTGGATATGCGTTATGATTCCGACGTGCTAACACCTGTTCAAGCGCGCCGCTTGATGGAAATGTATGTCGAGCAGTCGCGGTATTTGGAGCCAGACGTTTCAATGGTTGCCAATCGGTAAGGCGAAATCTACAAGAAATCCAACCCGTCTTCATTAGCGGGAATCAATGTTCCTGACTCCGTGTTATTGGAACTTGGAAGCACTGAGTGAGGCGAAACCCGAACTTGGAACGACTCAATGATCACTACCTTTCGCGGTCTCTTCTTCTGTCATGTGTGTATGGTTATTCAGATCGGATTGGGTGCCAGCGCCTCTGCGGCAGAAAATGCCACCCGGCCGAACATCTTGTTTATCATCTTCGACGACTGGAACGGCAGCACGCATGCGGGCGCCTACGGTTGCGACTGGCTGAAGACCCCCAACTTCGATCGGATCGCGCGCGAAGGGGTCCTGTTCAAAAACGCTCTGAGCAGTCTGGCTGGCTCGAAAACCGCGACGTCATGTTAGCTGGAAAGGAACGTCACGATATCGGCCGGGTCAACGATCTTGGGTACCCAGTGCGCGCGATCCGGACGAAGGAATTCCTCTACGTGCACAACTTCCATCCGGATCGCTGGCCGGCGGGAAATCCGGAAACCGACTTCGGCAATTGCGATCCTGGTCCAACGAAAGAAGTGCTGAAGGCGATCGGCGGCCATTTCTATGAACTCTCTTTCGGCAAGCGACTTCCCGACGAACTCTATCGACTCTCGGACGATTCTGAATGTGTCCGCAATCTGGCGTATGATCTCGCATTCAAGAAGGTCGTCGAGGATCTCCGTTACAAGATGATGAGCTTGTTGCAGGACGAAGGTGATCCGCGGGCGCTGGGCAAAACGGAAATCTTCAACACCTACCAATACACCGGCGGCCGCGGCAAGGGATACGAAACATGGCTGCAACAGCAGGAGTCGACGGTACTCGAGGATCTGAGCAAGAAGCTCAAGGAATCGGCAAACAAGGCAGGCAAGGAAGGCAAGAAAAAGAAAAAGGATTCAGCCAAGTAGATCGGCAAGAACACCGCTTCACACGTCGCAGACTTTGGCAGCGTGCCGCAGGGCTTCGACCTTATCGGGCCAAGTCGGAATGAACTCCTGGGCCACGAATCCGCGATAACCTGTTTCGAGAATCGCCTGCATCACCGCCGGATAATTGATCTCTTGCTTTTCGTCCAATTCGCAACGGCCGGGATTTCCGGCGGTGTGGTAATGGCCGATCAGATCTTTGTACTGGCGAATTCGTCGGATCAGATCGCCATTCATGATCTGCACATGGTAAATATCAAACAGCAGCTTCATACGTGGCGAACCCACGCGCCGGATAAGGTCGACGCAGAAGTCGACGTCGTCGCCGAAGTAACCCGGATGCCCTTTCATCGGATGACTGCTGTCACGCGTGTTCAAGTGTTCGAGGCAAAGGTTGATCTTGTTCTCTTCCGCGTAAGGGATGACTTGCTGCCAGCATTCGATACAGTTCTTCGCTCCTTGCTCGTCTGAAATCCCGGCCGCGCGCATCCCTGTGAACGTGATCACATTCTCACACTGGTTCTCTACCGCCAGATCGATGCACGATCGAAGTTTGTTCACGCAAAACTCGTGATTGTCGCGACTGAATGGGCCGCGGGCAAAACCATGGCTGCTGACCAGCGAAATCTTCAACCCAAGTTTTCGCGCGGCGGGATAATGCTCCGGCGCAATTCCTTCAATGGCTTCCAAGCCGATGTTGCGGCTGTGGCGTGCCAGCTCCTCGGCCGGCATCGGATTGAAGCACCAGCCCATCACAGACTGACGAATGCGTCCGTGGCGGATCTTAAAGTCGGGTTCGACGGACCGTTCGGCAGAGTCCGCGTTGGCGGCAATCGTTGCCGTCGTGCCACCGGCCAGTGCCCCGACCGCAGTCTGCAAAATGCCACGTCGAGTAACGCGGAGTGCCATGGGAGAAGGTCCTGAGCAAGAACACGAAGATCGATCACAGCGGGTCAATCGAGATTCTACGTGAAATTTTGGTCCACTTCTTGCCAAGGCGCTAATGAATCAATCCGCCAGTAGAATCTACGGTGCCCGCCCAGTCCCCACTGTGTTATTGCAACCGCAGCGAAATCGATCCAGAGGCTA
This sequence comes from uncultured Pirellulaceae bacterium, assembly GCA_964519825.1. GTDB lineage: Bacteria > Planctomycetota > Planctomycetia > Pirellulales > Pirellulaceae > CAZFLF01. The sequence continues at coordinate 5,556 of CAZFLF010000504.1, forward strand.
AAAGCATGCGACCCAGC
>CAZFLF010000505.1:0-5565 GCA_964519825.1 uncultured Pirellulaceae bacterium
CGGTCGGATCGGTCGGATCGGTCGGATCGGTCGGATCGGTCGGATCGGTCGGATCTTTCAATTTGTTTCAGTCGGAGCGGCGATGACCAACTTCACACCAGCATCCGTCAGTCGTTGCCGCCACTCATCGCTTATTTCGTTATCCACCACAAGGATGTCGATTGCGCCGAGGGGTCCTAGAAGCGCCAAACTGCTTCGATCGAATTTCGAACTGTCCGCCACGACGATGACCTCGTCAGCCGCTTTCATCATTGCTCGTTCGGTTTCCACCAGTAGCAAGTTGCTGTTGTAGTACCCGTTCTTGTTGACTCCGGCGACGCTCAGCACTGCTCTCCGAACGTTGAGATCGCTGAGCATTTGATTAGCATACGGACCCAGCGAAACGCCCGTCCGGGTATGCACGTATCCGCCGATCAACACCAAATCCGCTGCAGCATTCGACGTGAACAAACTCGCCACGGGGAGCGAATTGGTCACGACTTGCAACGGCCGTCCGAACAGTGAGCGAGCCAATTCGTAAGTCGTGCTGCCGCCGTCCAGCAAGATCGTGTCGCCATCCTCGATCAACTTGGCCGCCGCCGCCGCAATCAACTTCTTCTTGTCCCACTGCGTCTTCTGCCGCTGATCAAAGTGGACCAGCTTCGGGGATGGCCCGGTATAAAACACGCCGCCATGCGTACGCTTCGCGGTGCCAGCCTCTTCCAGGAAGTCTAAGTCCCGTCGAACTGTCGATTCGGAGACCTGAAGTTCCTGAGCCAAATCTGGCAGAGCGGCAAAACTGCGGAGCCGGATCAGTTCCAGTAGCCGGTTTCGCCGATCATCCGCCAGGACCATGGCCGCCATGAAGTCTGCTCAAATTCTTTCAGTACAAGCGTCATCACTGGCAGAGTATTGCTCACAAACTGCGTAAAATCAAGCGACTAGAGAAATATTTCAGGTAATTTCATGCAAAACGATGCGCACTTGTGACAACATTTTGTCACAGACTGACTGATTTTAGCCGTTACGCTCCGTCCAATAGGTCCTATACGACTGATAGGTCCCATAGGTCCCATAGAATGCGCGAGCTTTCGTCACGACGGAGACCGCTACGTCGAATTAGGTGATATTGACCCGCCGACCATCGACGTGCAGACGACCTTCCGCAAAGAGGCGGATGGCATCCGGATAGGCTTGGCACTCCAGCTCAAAGACGCGTGTTTGCAAGGTCTCTGGCTTGTCGTTGTCACGAACATCCACAGTCCGTTGCAGAATAATGGGACCGTGATCGTATTGATTGTCGACAAAATGGACGGTGCAGCCGGTCACTTTGGTGCCAGACTCCAGCACGGCCTGATGGACTCGCAGACCGTAAAACCCTGGACCGCAAAAGGAGGGGATGAGCGCGGGGTGGATATTCATCACTTTGTTCACGAAGTCGGCGGGAATGGGGACGAACTTCAGAAAGCCTCCCATCACGACCAATTCCGCCCCATGCGACCGGCAAACGTCGAAGATCGGCCGGCTGAACGACTCGTCCGAATCGCAGCGGTGGCGTTCCACGATGCAGGTCGGCAACGTTGCCTCGCGGGCGAAGTCGAGTCCTTTCGCTGCGGGCGTGCTCGAGACAACGATTCGCACGTCGATATCCAGCTTGCCGGCGCGTGACTGGTCCAACAGGTTCTTCAGGGTCGTTCCTCCCCCTGAGATAAGCACGGCAATGGGCAGGCGTCGGGGTAGCTCTCTGGACATGCGGAATAAGATCCGTTTACTCAGTTATTCTATACCCCCAATTTATAACCATTCATCCGAGGAATGCGGGTTATAAATTGGGGGTAAAAAATTCCGTTGCTTCACACGACGATTCACTCTTGGCTTGGGCAAACAACGCGAACGTAAAGTACGATCCGATGTTCTCCGATATCAATCGCAATCCCTTCGACCTCGGGAAGCGGTTCAGAGATGATTTGGGTGGCCAGCGTCTCGCTCGCGATGTACTCGTGGTTTTCCCTGATGGCTTGCTGCAGTTCGTTGGAATCGGACACAACTCCGACTTCGATGCGATCGGTGTACTCGCAATTCAGTTCTTTGCGGCGATCTTGAATTACCCGCACCAGGTCGCGGGCCAACCCTTCGCGAATTAAAGCGGGGGTCAAATCGGTTGCGAGAACCACCACGCACTTCTGGCCTTGAGCCGCGGCCCAGCCTTCCTTGGCCTGCAAGCGAACTTGAATGTCCTCGCCGTCGAGTTCAACCAACGTGCCCGAGACCGTCAAACGCACTTTTCCCGTGGAATTCAGCTGCTCCAAGATTGACGCGCCATCAGCTCCACTCAACGCATTCTTGACGGCAGGCATCAGCTTGCCGACGCGCGGTCCGAGTCGCTTGAAATTCGGCTGCACCAGATACGTGATGTATTTGGTCGCATCCTTCGTGTACTCGATTTCCTTCACATTCAATTCATCGCGCAACAAATCGTCATGTTCTTCCAGCCAAGCCTGATGCGCGGCGTCGGCCAGGATGACTTCGACTTTTTGCAGCGGTTGCCGCACTTTCAACTTGGAGTCCATCCGCGCGGACCGGCCGAGTGACGCGATTTCGCGCAGTAACTGCATTTGTAGCGAGAGTCGGCTATCGATCGCCGCGAGATCGGGCTGCGGATAATCGCAGAGATGCACGCTCTCCAGCGCGCGTTCGCCGAACACACCGGCGAGATTACGCCACAGTGTCTCCGCCAGGAATGGTACGAACGGCGCGACCAACTTACTCGTCGTGAGCAAGCATTCGTACAGCGTCCAATAGGCATCCAGTTTTTCCGGCGACTGTTTCTCTCCGCTCCAAAATCGGTCGCGGCTGCGGCGCACATACCAATTGCTCAGTCCGTCAACGAACTCGTGAATTCGTTGGCAGGCCACATAGTTGTCGTAAGCATCCATCCGTTCGATCACGGCCGCCGCGGTCCGATTCAACTCGCTGAGCACCCACCGATCGAGTTCACTCCGCTCTTGAATGGCGCGGCGCCCGGCGGCGCGCGCTAGATCAACGCTCGACATTTGCCCGACCGCTCCCGTTAACGAAGCGGCGGGATCAAAGCCGTCGATATTGCTGTAAATCACGAAGAAGCTGAAAACATTCCACAGCCGCAGCAAGAACTCTGGAATGCTGTCCTTAATCGCCGATTCGCTGTACCGAATCGAAGTCCACGGCGCTTGGTTGGCAAAGAAATACCACCGCAGCGCATCCGCGCCATGTTTGTCAAAGATCTCTCGCGGTTCCCGGTAATTTCGTTTACTCTTCGACATCTTTCCGCCATCTTCGCCCAGCATTAGCCCGAGGACGATGCAGTTGCGGAATGGATGAGGGAACGGAGTACTGGGTACGGAGTACGGAGTACGGAGTGCGGAGTCAGAATCCCCTTTCGCGCTTTCTGGACCAAACAGCATCGTGCTGATCGCAAGCTGGCTGTAGAACCAGCCGCGAGTTTGATCGATGGCCTCGCTGATGAAGTCGGCGGGAAAGGCTTGACGGAATTGTTCGCGACCTTGATGCGGATAGCCCCATTGCGCAAACGGCATCGCGCCTGAATCGTACCAGCAGTCGATGACTTCGCTGACTCGTCGCATCCGAGCGCCCGGCGCGAAGGGCGAATCGTACGTGATCGCATCGATGTACGGTTTGTGAACGCGCAGGTCGTCGGGCAACGACGGCTTGGCTTTCTTCGCCGCGTCCCAGACTTCGGCGCCACGAACTCCGGGCTTAGTCAGTAGTTCGTCATAACGAGCAACGGCTTCCATCTGCCCCGACTGCTCGCAAATCCAAATCGGCAGAGGCGTACCCCAATACCGTTCGCGCGACAACGCCCAATCGACATTTGATTCCAGGAAATTACCGAAGCGGCCATCGCGAATGTGTTCCGGCAGCCAGTTGATCTGGCGATTGTTGTCCAGCATTCGATCCTTGAATACTGTCGTGCGGATGAACCAACTTCGGCGCGGGTACTGGATCAGCGGATCGTCTTCAGCGCGCCAACAAAACGGGTAGTCGTGAAGGTATTGCTCCTGGTGATAGAGCAGACCGCGGGCTCTCAGTTCACGCGTGAGATCCTTGTCGCAGTCTTTCACCCAGCGCCCTGCGTAATCGGGGGCATCGGCGGTGAAGGTTCCGTTGGGTGCAACCGCACAAATCAATTGTGGGCCGTCGCCGGCAACGAACCGGGCCTGTTCCGCAAGTAGCAACTCGAAATCCACTTCGCCAAAGGCCGGTGCTTCGTGGACCGCGCCCGAGCCGCTGTCGATCGTGACAAATTCCGCCGCTGTGATTCGCCAGGCGACATGTTGTTGGCCGCCGGCATTTAGTCGTCCGGTCGTGTGGCCCAACGTCTTGTAGTAATAGTCGAACGGCGGCACATATCGCCGGCCAATCAGCTCGGTTCCGTGACAGGTCGACTCGACCGTTAGTTCGCGTTTGACCTTGCCAGCGATCGTTTCGACGAGTGCGGCGGCCATGACCAATCGCTGGCCGGTTTCGACGTCGAGCACGGTCGCGTACTCGAGATTCGGATGAACCGCCGCGAATTGATTGCTCGGCAATGTCCAGGGAGTCGTAGTCCAGACCAACAGCGATGTATCAGTCGGCTGCCCGGAATCGTCGAGCAAGGGGAACCGGACGAACACGCTCGGATCGGCGACTTCGCGATAGCCTTGTCCAACTTCGCCGCTACTGAGGGCCGTGCCCCCCTGCGCCCACCACCAGACGATTTTGTACCCTTGGTAGAGCAATCCGCGATCGAACAGGTTCTTCAGCGACCACCAGACGCTCTCGACGTAGCTTTGGTGGTAGGTGACGTAGGCTTCGTCCAGTCGGATCCAAAAGCCGAGCCGCTCGGTGAGTCGCTCCCACTCCTTCATATAGCGCCAGACGCTCTCTTGGCACTTATGGATGAACGGCTCGATGCCGAAGCGTTCAATTTCTTCTTTGGAGTGGATGCCGAGGTCCTTGCAGACTTCGACTTCGACCGGCAGTCCGTGCGTATCCCAGCCTCCTTTGCGCTCGCAAAAGAATCCGCGCATCGTGCGATATCGAGGAAACAGGTCCTTGATGGCCCTCGTTAAGCAATGGCCGGGATGTGGCAGACCGTTGGCAGTCGGTGGACCTTCGTAGAAGACGAAGCGTTCGTTACCGCGACGACGTTCGAGGGTTTTCTCGTAGATTCGCCCCTCCCGCCAGAACGCGAGGATCTGTTCTTCCAGAGCGGGAAAGCTGGCGTGGGTGGCAACCGGCTGAAACATGCAAGAGTCCGTTCCTGGATCTTGTCCGAAAAGCGTGCCTGTCGGGCGTTGACGCTATTCACCGTCGACGACATCGGCCTCGCCTTCGTCCTCATCCGCCTCCGCTGGCTCAGCACCGGGCACGACCTCTTCAAAATCGGCTTCGATCTCTCCCTCGATTTCGATTTCGCCGATATCCTCATCCACTTCGACTCCCGTACCGAAGTCGTTGTCGGGATATTCTTCATTTTCGGCGTCGTATTCTTCGTCCTGTTCCTCTTCAAAGTCGTCGTCGAAATCGTCGTCGAAATCCTCTTCG
>CAZFLF010000506.1:0-5552 GCA_964519825.1 uncultured Pirellulaceae bacterium
TAGCGCGGAGCAAATGACCAAGCCAGCAGTGTTTGAGTTGGCAATCATTACCTCGCTTGGCCGTCAACATTGCCGACGACGCAAGGGTTTAGCCCACGAGTTATTGGAATCTTGGACTGGAACGACGCGCCGCTGGTGTTTCTAGTGGTCGTTGTGCTCTTTACCGCACGCTTTGTCTCCTAGGCGTGCGGAAGTGCACATCCAAGTCACGAACTGCCGCGTCCCATCGAACTCATTGCCTCCAGCTCGGCACGATGTGGGACACAAGAATGCACGGCGCACTCGCAGCTCAAAGGCATTAACCAAATGCAACATTGCGCAGGTGTTTATCCGGCAAGCTAAAGGGCACAGAGTTTGCGATCGTACTTCCGTGCACGTACTACGCGAGTTCTTCACATTTGGGTAGTCAATCTTATGGATGCCATTTCCACAAACGAACTGCTGAATCTCACCCGCCATCAAGCTGAGCGCTGTGTTTCTGTTTACATGCCCACACATCCAACGGGTGCTGATGGGCAACAGGATCTTGTGCGATGGAGGAATCTTTTGCATCAAATCGCCAACCAATTGGTCGAGGGCGGATTGCCGTCTGGGAAGGCTAAAGAGCTTCTCCAGCCGGCTCGCGATTTAGAAACAGATTCCGCTTTCTGGAAAGAACGCAGTTACGGTCTGGCGGCATTTATCTCGACCAATACGTTTTGCCGGTTCCGGCTGCCTCGGCGGTTCGATGAGCTGACCGCAGTTAACTGCCGATTCTATGTCAAACCGTTGTTGCCATTGCTTAGCGGTACGCAGCGATTCTTTATTTTGGCGCTCAGCCAAAACGATGTGCGGCTGTTTGAGGCCTCGCAATTCCAAATCCTGCAACTCGACGTGGACGCCCTACCTGGGAACATAAAGGCTGCTTTGAATTACACGTCGGTTGACCGTGGACAACAGGTTCATCCGGCAATGAAAGGGAGTGGGGCGTTAGGCAAACAAGCGGTCGTGTTTCATGGTCAGGGCGGCGAAAAGGACACACACAAGGACGAGCTGGTTCAGTTTTTCCGATTGGTTGATGCCGCAATCCACCCAGTGCTAACCGCCGCGTCTGCCCCTTTACTTTTGGCGGGCGTCGCGTATTTGCTGCCTATCTATCGCGAAATCTGTAGCTACCCCCATGTCGCGGAAGAACAACTGGAGGGAAACTGCGATCATCTGACGCCCAACCAATTGCGCGAGCGAGCGTTCCCGTTGGTGGAACCGGTCCTGCAGCAGAACCGTGAAAAGGCGGCCAAGCGATACATCGATCTGGCTGGCACCAGCCTAGCTTCTGATGACATCGCGCGGATTCTGGGCGCGGCATACGATGGGAGAGTCGACATCCTATTTATTGACTCTCGCATTCCGGTGTGGGGTAGCATCCGTATCGATGACCGAATGGTTGAGGTTCACAAATCGCGTCAAATTGGCGATGACGATTTGATCGACCTGGCTGCAACACAGTCCTTGTTACACAGGGGAATGGTGTACTCGGTCGAACACGAGCAGCTACCAAGCCACGGGTCTGTCGCTGCTTTGTTTCGGTATTAGGCATTGCATCAAAAGACTGCGTTCGGCTTATCGAATTCTTCGTGTTGCCAACAATGCCAGGCCAACATTGGCGTGCGGTGTGGCAGCCGGCTGTCGACGTCTACCGTTGCCAGCACGGATGGCTGCTGAAGTTTGATCTGGCTGGAATAAATCCAAATGACGTCCAACTTCAAGTGCACGAGCGCAAATTGAGCGTCTCCGGCACTCGTCGCGATTGGCAGATCGATGAGGGGCAGGAAACACATCGCCTGGAGATTGCCTATAGTCACTTTGAACAGCCGGATGCTTCGCGTGTAAAGCGGATCACCATACTCGGAAAGATCGATCGAAATAACTTCGCGTCCGTGGCTCCCAGGTCCCGCTTCCTCCGCTGTGAGTTCTACGGCAATTTCGCACAAAGGCTCCGCGAGTTCTAAGACCCGGTGAGCGACGAATTCCAACACCAAACCTAGGCCGGCAAATGCCGCCCCCATTTCCGATGAGACGGACTCGCCTGATAGGGCTCAGCGGGACGATCGAAGTTGACATACTCGATGTCGAGGTGGGCGATCAGTGACTTGCGATCCCACAGTGATCGCCCGAGTTCGGATCCTTCTTCCAAGCACCGCCACAGATCGCTGACCGGTCGCGGGTTGTACCATTGAGGGACGGCGTGCCCATTCGACGTGATATACACGCTCGTCGACTGCTCGATCGACTCACCTCCGAGAAACTCGATCAACCGTGCTCGTACGTACGGATTGGAATAATAGTCATTTAACACGGCACACATCGATCATCTTGGCCAGAGTTCGCACTGGTCGATCGTATCCAATCGTTAACTCCCAGGTCACGATTTCTTCGCCGTTTTGACGTGAATGGACCGATAGAGCTGCGTCACGCTCGAACTGCCGCATTTGGGACATTTTACCCGTTGCTGCTTATCGTGCTCTTCAAACGTTTGCTTTACCGTGAAGGTGTGCGAGCATTTCTGGCACTGGAGCTCGTAATATGCCATTGGAGTAATCCTTTGAAATGGAAAGGCTCGATCGGTTAATCGCCTTGCAGGAAGCCGGCCAGCAGACCGGCGATCGACTGGATCGAAAGATATTCGCTATTCAGTTCTCGCGCTCGAGGGTGGCTATCAGTACAGACAATTGCCGTGAACAATCCGCTCGCCCGTAGTTTCTCCAGCGAATCGTTAGGCAGCACTCCGTGAATCGCGACAGCCGCAATCGCTTGGGCTCCGGCTTCATGGTAGGCCTTGGCGGCAGCCAGAAGTGTAGAGCCGCTGCGAATCATATCGTCGTAGATAATCACTCGCTTACCCTCAACTTGCGCGCTGACGGCCGTGATTTCCGTGTGCTCTTCGGTAAGGCGGCGTTTAAGAACAAACGCCACACCCACCCCCAGTTCGCGAGCCAAGGATTGGACCCATTTCACGCCGCCCACGTCTGCGGAGGCCAGAATAAAATCATCGCCACCCAGTCGCCGGGCAGCGGCCATGGCCAACGACTTTGCAGAGAGGTGGATTGGCCGAATGGCGCCTTCGAAGTAATAAGGCAGGCTCTCACAATGCAGGTCCAGGAGCACGACGCGATTCCCCGCTGGGGCAATCGGTATGGCGGATAACAGGCGGGCTCGAGTCTTGGCAGTCACAACCTCACCTGGCTCGACGGCTCGCTCCATCGTCGAATAGCCAAAGTATGGGACCACCAAGGTCAGTCTCCGCGCGCCGTTTTGAATGGCCCCGCAAGCCAGATCATAGAGTTCAAGTGTGTCGCTTTCGGAGATCGTGCCGCCCACAACGGCGACATCTTCGACCGAAAAGTTGGTGCGGATCCGAAGGATCCGTTCGCCGTCCGGGCAGGGTCGCATTTCGACGACGGCTTCTTGGAAGTTGCCCTGGCGACAGATGTCCCGTAATAGGTATTGGTACTGACGCGTGCCAAGTATGTACATTTACGCACCTCAGACCTAGGTGAATTGTGCCAAGTAGGCTCTCAGCAATTCATTGTCAATGGGCTTAGCGAAATGCTCGTCGAACCCGGCATCTTTGCGTTCCTGCGCATGCTCAGGACCGGCATGGCCTGTTACAGCCACAATCTTTAATCCGACGAGCGACTGGTACTGCCGAAGTCGCCGCGCGACGTCGTAGCCATCGAGTTTGGGTAGGCCAATATCGAGCATGACGACGTGCGGCTGAAACGCCAAGGCTTGTTGCAGAACCGACTCACCGTCGTAAGCCTTGCGCGTCTCGTAGCCCCAAAGAGAGACTAAGACAGCGTAGGAGTCCGCCGTATCCCGATTGTCATCGACGATGAGAACACGAGCCATTATTTAATTTCGCCGCCGCCTTCTCGATGGCAGTCCAATGGGCCCGCAGTCGAGGGCCGTTGAGTCCGTTGGCCATCGTAACGCGTTTGGAGTGATCGGTGATGGCAATGTAGGCGTAGCCGCGGTCTTTGGCCGCCGCAACCATCTCTTCGATGGTAGCGCGCCCGTCCGTAGCGCTTGTGTGCATGTGCAGGTCGCCGCGGATGTCGTCCAGCTCGATCAGTGTCGGCAGTTCTCTCCAATTCGAGGAGATCGGCGACCTCATCAAAGATTTGTGCAACCTCAGGGTTTTCCATCGGTTCCCTCGCTCCCGGCCGCTATCGAGGCCGAGGCTCTGCAGGCAGCGTTCTCTGCATGGTTTGTGCCGAAGTGGAAAACGTCTGAAAAACGTCGAGCTGTGGAGTCAATTCCATCGCCAACCCTGATGATCGCATGACCACAAATGTGCGTTTCCGCGCGCCTAGGTGTGCGAACAAGTCACCAGGCAAGCGGTTCCACCCTTTCGTAAAACGCAGGTCTTCTAATTCGAAATGAAAAGCCGCGTATTCGCGTGTTGATGAAGAAACTCCATGGTCACCACAGCCCCGGCATGGCGTTCGTTTGAACGCAGTACTTGCTCAGCAAACCGGCAGCTCGCCGCGAGTCAGACGGTCCACAAAGGCGGGTAGTTTGCGGAGCTCCGCGTCAATAACCTTCTGAATGGCGAGTTCCAGGTCTGCCGCACATGTTTCCGGTTTTGGGAGGAGTTCGACCGCAACCGACCATGGATCGGCAAGTGACCGACCGATCTGGCTGCAAAGCCAGACGGTCGCTTCCTCAACGCCAGCAACCGACTCGCAGATGCGTAGGGCCATTTGGTGAGCCAGCAGGTTGTAGATCTTGCCGACGTGACTCACCGGGTTCTTTCCTGCTGCGGCTTCTGTGCTCATCGGGCGGTGCAGGCTGATCAGGCCGTTGACACGATTACCGCGGCCGACCTGTCCGCCGTCTGCCCCATCTGCCGAGGTGCCGAGTACCGTGAGATACATGCCACCCGCGCCTCGGGAGGGATCGTCCAGCGTGTTCAGAGCCACGTCGATGTTGTCGAGCGTCGTCAGCCGCCTTTCCAAATGCCGCTGAAGATCTTCTTGCACGAATGCTTTGCGCTCGAAGTACGTCCGCGCATCGGGAATGAACCGGTCTACGAAGGCGGCGGCGACCGTGAGCGATAAGCTGCGATCAAGCCGAAAGGCCATCACCTTAATATCCTCACCAATCTCCGGAAATCTTTCTTTGACAGCGGGCGAATTGAGGTAATGCTCGGCCTCCAGCACCAGTTGCTCGGTTTCGGTGAGCGGCGCATAACCGACAGCTGCCGAGGTATCGTTGGCCGTAAGCTGGGCGCGGGCAAAGATATCAACCAGTTCCGGCGAGCCGGGCTGAATTTCATTCTGATAGACGACGTGTTTGACGGGATCGACGAATCGCAGATGCTTCCGCAGCCAGGTTTTGGCCGTTTCCTCGACAATGTCACTCACGGGGATTCGGCGGCCATTCACCTCCGCGGTGGCCCGGTCGCCGAAGACAAGCCGCATCGGTTTGAGAATTGTTCCACCGCCCGGCTGTGGCGCCGACTGGCCGGCGACAAGCAATCCTTTGTCGATGTTGTGATGCAATACGCGTCC
>CAZFLF010000507.1:0-5547 GCA_964519825.1 uncultured Pirellulaceae bacterium
GGCCCCATCCGCGCTGCGACGTTGTTCGCGGATGCCAAATTGAGCGATCAGCTCGTGCAGGTCGGCGTTACCTGCTTTGACTTCAAATCCGGCATCGGGTTTCACTCCCCATTCGCCATCGTCCCCTTCGTTTTCATCGCGATTGATGTCTTTTCCATTGGGACGGAAATACTTCGCGGTCGTCAGTTTCAGTGCGCTGTGCCCCCCTTCCAACTCCACCACGTTTTGCACACTTCCTTTGCCCCACGTCCGTTCACCGATCACGACGCCACGTCCGTGATCTTGCAAGCAGGCAGCTACAATTTCGCTGGCGCTCGCGCTCGCCCGATTCACGAGTACGGCGATGGGAAAGTCTTCAAACGTGCCGCGGCGGTGGGCATCCCAGCGTTTTTCTTCGACGTTCCGGCCGGCGGTGCTGACAATTCGGCCATCCGCGACAAACAGATCGCTCACCTCAATCGCCGACGATAATAACCCGCCCGGATTGAACCGCAGGTCGAGCACCAGCCCGCGCAGTCCCTGTGTCGTCAATTCTTCGAGCGATTTGCGCAAGTCATCGGCGGTATGTCTCGAGAAAGAGACAATTCGGATGTATCCCAGTTTCTGCTCAGGGTCGTACCAAAAATTCCACACGCTGTCCGATTTGCGTTTCCAACCCAACACCGTGTCCATGCGTACGACTTCGCGGTTCAGCTTCATCGACTCCGATTTTCCGTCTTTCCGCCGGAGGGTGAATTCAACGCTTGTTCCGGCCTTTCCCTTGAGCAATCGCGTTGCCTCGTCGATCTGCAGGCCTTTAATGGGCTTATTTTCCACGTGAGTGATGACGTCGCCGGCCACGATCCCGGCCCGATGAGCGGGACTGCCGGGAACCGGGCCCAATACCGTCAGTTCGTTATTCGGCACGTTTATTCTGACGTGAATTCCAATCCCGCCAAACTCGCTTTCAACACCTGTTTTGAATTGATCGAGCTCTTGGGGCGAGATGTAATTGGTGTGCTGATCCAATTTCGAGAGCATGCCTTGGATTGCGGCTTCAACCAATTCGCGGCGACTAATGTCCTGGACGTAATTTCGCTCGACCTGGTCAAGTGTATCGACAAACAGTTTTATCAGTTCGTAATCATTTTCCTGCTTGGCTGCTTTTGTGACTGCGGACTGTGTCTCCGGACTTTCCTCGGTGGCCCAATTCAACGTTGCGCCGATCAACCATGTCGAGATAGCCGTCGCCGCCACCAGACCTGAAAACTTCGCCGCCTTCTTCCACGCGATATTCATTTCGCCGTCAACTCCATCAGGATGAATGGGCCAAACCACGCCGCGTTCCGCGTCACGACTGATTATATACTGTCGAAGGCGACAGTAGTGTGGCACGCCGCTCCGCGTCGTGAACGTCGTGAATTACGCCGCGGAGCGGCGCGCCACACTTTCCGGGAACGCCAGAACTCGCAATTTCTACCGCTCGCGGATCTTCCGTGACAAATCGAGGTATTCGTATCCACCCCGATTCATGGCCGCCAACCGCTTCAAGAAATTGTCCTCACTTTCCATCGCGCCAAATCCAAATTGGATGCAGTGGATGGACGTCCGAGTGCCTGCGAGCTTGGTGATTTTGCGAAGTTTCGCCTCGGACAATTCCGGATCGCCTCCGTCGGTCAGCAGGTAGATCACATCCGGTTGGTGCCGTAACGCCGATTGCAAAGCCATTTCATGTTCGGTCGCTCCGAATGCGGCCAGACCGTCCAGAAATCCTCGCAACGCTTGTTTGTTCTCTTCCGTCGCCGGCAACAATTCGCGCCTGCCCAAATAGATACAGTCGTGATTGTATGCAATCACCTGGAACTTATGGTTCGGTTCCAGATGCCGCAATGCGACCAGCAATTCCTCTTCGGCGGCCGGCAAGGCGCCGAGACCCACCCTCTCCATGCTCTTGGAACGATCGATCACAAAAATGAAAGTTCGTCCTTCGGCCGTTTTCCCGTCAAACAACTTTACGGTCGCTGGGCTTCCGTACGGACGGTTCGCCCGCAGGCGCGATTGCTCGGCGGCAATGAATGCAGTGGGATCGCCGGCGATCGGAATGCGACTTCCACTGTCGTGTGACGCAGCCAGTCGCTGTGTGGGGAGCACGCCGGCGGCATTCGTAGCGGCATCGTTCTTCGGCAAAGCCAGCTCGCGTGGGATGAGTTGCGTGATCTGATCGAGAGAAGGAACCGCGTCCGTGAACAAACTCGCACCCGGCGAGGAAGCGTCGGTTGACGGGGCTCCTTCCTTGTAAATCGAATCAGTACGATCCTGGTACTGATCAAGGCTCCGGTGAGTGCCACGAGCCAGCACGAATTGAACCGCGCGTTCCGGCTCGGCAAGCAATGCAAGCCTTGGCGGCTGAGCGATGAACGCGAGCAACAAAAACACCGCCGCATGCAGCAGGAGCGAGAAGCCTACCGCCGACAACGCACGCGACGGGGCGACCGGTCCGAAGCTTGTGGCGTCAGTCATATTGTCATCAAATGTCGGCATATGTTGACGGTCTAGCTGGTCACTACGCGAATCTGCAACCCATTCATTCTGACTCGCCTGGGTAGATTCCAGGAAGATGCCACAGTATAGAATTAGCCGCCTGGGGATGGTCGAACCGATGTTGGGATTAGGGAGAACTTCTCGAATTGTGTATTATCTAGTGGAGTGGAGCGGCAAATCATGGCACCCGAAAACTAGGATCAGTGATGATTACCATCTTGTGCTTTCGTCTTAAGAGACTAGCGATTGCCGCTTTTTTCTTGGGGATCTTGCTGGCATCCCCCCTGGCGGCCCAACAGGTGGTGCCCTACCCCGCCCGCGTCCCGGCTCCTTCGCTGGATAACGGTGGCGAGTGGCTCAACACGGATAGACCGCTCGATCTGCGCGATCTGCGAGGAAAGTTCGTGATCCTCGATTTCTGGACCTATTGCTGCATCAACTGTATGCACATCTTGCCGGAGCTGAAAAAGCTGGAACAAGAGAATCCGAAGCATCTCGTGGTGATCGGCGTGCATTCGGCCAAGTTCTTCAACGAACGAGACTCGCAAAACGTGCACGAAGCCATTGAGCGATACGAAATTGAACATCCCGTGGTCAACGATCCACAACTGATCTTGTGGCAGAAGTACGGCGTCGATACGTGGCCGTCGCTTCGGGTGATCGATCCCGAAGGTCAGCTCGTCGCGCATCTTAAAGGCGAATTTACCGCCGATACTGTGGAGCGCTTCTTGAAACAGTACATTCCCACGTACCGCCGCATGCGAGTCCTGGACGAAACACCTCTGAATTTTAACGCGATTCGGGACAGGCCGGCCGATTTGCCGCTCCGTTTTCCCGGCAAGGTACTGGCGGACGCCGCCGGCGGGCGGCTGTTCATCGCGGACAGTGGCCATCATCGGATCGTCGTCACCAAGCTGACCGGCGAGGTACTCGACGTGATCGGCTCAGGTACGGTGGGCCGCGACAATGGTTCCTATGCCGAAGCATCGTTCGATCATCCACAGGGGATGGCCCTGCGCGATGAGACGCTGTTCGTCGCCGACACGGAGAATCATTTGCTGCGCAAAGTGGATCTGAGCAGAAAGCGAGTAACGACGATTGCTGGGACCGGCGAGCAGGCTCGCGTGCAGGTCGTACGGAGTTCCACAAGTCCCTTGGGGATCAAGCTCGCGAGCCCGTGGGATCTGTGTTTGCGGGACGACGAGTTGTACATCGCCATGGCCGGCGCACATCAGATTTGGCGCCTCACGCTGAAAAGCGGCACGATCGGCCCCTTCGCCGGTAATGCGACCGAGGATATTGTTGATGGCCCGCGAATGCCGCGAGTCACTTTTCAACCGGGACACGCCGCGTTCGCTCAACCAAGTGGCCTGGCATCCGACGGACAGACGCTGTTTGTGGCGGACAGTGAAGGGAGTTCGATCCGCGCGGTGTCACTGCGGTCTGACAAGAATGTGGTAACCGTTCTGGGAACATCGCGTCTGGGCGTGGATCGGCTCTTCACCTACGGTGATCGGGACGGGCTCACCCCCCAGGCACTCTTACAACATCCGCTCGGCGTGGCCTATCGCGATGGGCAGCTGTATATCGCCGACACGTACAACAGCAAGATCAAAGAGCTCGATTTGGAGCGCGGCACGATTCGCACTCTGGCAGGCCCAGTCCGAGCGAGGCAGGGCCGACCTGGGTTGGAGCAAGGGGATTCGGGTCGGGCGGAGCCGGCCAACGGACCACTGGGTTTGGATGAACCGGGCGGGTTGAGTATCGCGGGGAATCAACTTTATGTCGCTGACACCAACAACCACGCGATTCGTGTGATCGAGATCGGCCGAGAAGGGCCAGAAGTTCGCAATTTCGAATTGACAGGCCTCCGTCCTCCGCAACGTCAGACGAAAGAAGCCGCCACGCCCTCGGCCGCCGGAAAGCAGCTCACGTGGGAACCGGCTACGATCAAGCCGATCGGCAGCGCGATAAGAGCAGAGATTGAGCTGAGCCTTCCCGTCGGCTACAAACTCAATCCAGGGGATCCGCTCCGCTACCTTGTGCGCGCGAAGGGAGATGACGAGTTGCTGGAACCGTCCGCAGTAGGAAAGTGGACGGAGATCGCAGAGCCGTCCACGAAGTTCGAAATCAGCGTTCCGTTGAAAGGCAAATCGGGAGGGGGCCTAGTGGCAATCTCGCTCGCGTTCACCTATTGCCGCAGCGGCGCCGAGGGACTTTGCAAGGCGGGCGAAGTGACGTGGGTCGGTAAGGTCACCGTATTAGCAACCGCGACCACAGATCGGCTGGCACTGAAATACGAAGTGCCGGAATAATCCACTTCCTGTTCGGCGCGGGTTTCCCGACCCCGCCGGAATCGTGGACTGAAGTCTCCCTGGCTCAGCAATCGGCGGCTTCAGCGATTCCGATTGAGCGGCTCCTAGCTAGACGCTTCGCGCTGGCACGCTCCACCGACTGCGGGCAGAACAGAAGTAGAGCAAGATACGAGAAAGTCTCGAACTCTTACCGGCCTTCGTTGCTGCTTAGTGATTCGCTTTTGCCAGGACTCGGAACGGGGTTCACTTGTCCGCGGCGCACCGATTCCATTTTGATCCGCGAAGCGAGTTCGATTTCGGCGTAGGTGAAGTACTTCTCGCTGCTTCCGTTCAGATGCTTCACGCGATCCTTGTGGAGCAACTCTTGCCAACTCAGACCATTTGCCATGTGCCACGCAGCAGCCTGGGCGGCATTTTGCGGAATCTCACCGCGGCCGACCATTTTGCACAATTCCATAATTTCCGGTCTGTCCGTGAACGATTCGATTGGCCGAATTTCGTAGCGCATCCGCGGGTTCGGGTCGGTCTTGCCGTGCTCCAGACAAACGGCCGAAACTTTGATCTTGCCGGGCTTGTCCGGTGCGACATTGAAAAAGCCGCCGCCACCACCCATGCCCCCCATGCCGCCTCCTCCCATGCCCCCCATGCCACCGCCCCCCATGCCACCGCCTCCCATGCCTCCACCCATACCTTGGCCGCCACCACCACCCAT